>JAGVCD010000356.1 GCA_020059425.1 Chamaesiphon sp.
CGCGATAACCTTTTTGAATCACAAAAACAGGCCGAAATCTTAGCAGCTAAAATTGCTAGTCTCCAGATCATTTAGTCCGGTCAACTTATCCAAAAATTTTATTAATCAAATCAGAATATTTACATTTCAACGTCAGACCTTATCCAAAACTCATGCTATATTTGTTCATCATATTTTTTGATGAGTAAAATTTCCCAATGGTTGAGGAATAGCGGGCGTGAATCTATATTGGGTTTATGATTTACCTAATTGGCTGTTTGCCACTATGGTAATTGGGACTTCTGTCGGTATTGCTCTAGTGGGGCAACGATTAAGTCAGCGGTGGGTGAAAAGAATTGCCGGAAATGATGGCCGTTACAACGATTTAGTTAATACAACCTTGGCCACCGTGGGCGTATTTTTTGGAATTACGCTGGGCTTGATTTCGGTAGGTACCTGGCAAAATTTTGCCGATATTGATGCCAATATTAACCAAGAAGCCGCCTCTGTCGCAGCCTTGTACAGTTCCGTCAGTAATTATCCAGAGCCAGCTAATACGGCATTACGTAATAGTCTGAGAGACTATACCAAAAGTCTGATTGATGAGGATTGGGCACAACAACGCCAAGGAGTAGTTCCTCAAGGTGGTGCAGCTAAAATCACCGATTTTCAAAATATCCTCTTACGAGTCAACCCTGTTTTAGAAGGCCATATTGCGCTTCATGCTGCAACTATTTCTGAATTCAACAACTTAATGCGTAAAAGACGTTTGCGTTTGCAAAGTGTCACTAGTGGTTTACCAGACACTTTATGGGGAGTGGTGATTTTTGGCGGTTTGCTAAATATTTTTATTCCGTGGTTTTTGGTATACGATCGACAGTTTATTCAGGATCTCATGATCACTTTCATGGCCACCACTATTGGTTTACTAGTATTCTTGATGGCGGCGATGGACAATCCTTTTCGGGGAGAATTTAGTGTTAGTTCAGCTGCTTTTCAGCTGGTTTACCAAATGATGGGATAGTAGTAGTCCGCTGTGTATTACCATGTAAATTACCAGCTATTCAGCCGACACACTCACTTTGACTGGTGTCAGCACTTAGTTATTTTTCCGTAGCATGTAATCGTATGTCACCCATTAATTTGCGGCTAAGTCTATGAGTGAGCCAGAAAATGACCTGATACCATCGGTACCGCCTCATCTGAAAACCTTTCAAGCTACCAACGGTAGTAGAGTCCGTTTGAGTTTGATTAGCGGTGAAATATTAGATCACCGCACCCGTAACCTCAAGAAACGACGGGGTAAGCGCTGGGTCGAAAAGATCGAACATCAGATTTCGCTTTTTTTGTCGGATGGTCGAGAAGAATGCTTGCGGGTTAGCAACTTCAAAGGATCGATCGAACCCGGTCAATCGCTCACCTTGGTTATTGGCAGCAATCCAGAGCGGGACGAATGCGTTGCCATTTACAATCGATCAACTTCTCAAGTCTTTTACCGTAAAGAGGTATGGGGCAAATTACTCAGTGTTGGTTGCTTTTTGCCATTTCTCTTTATATTGTTTGTTTTTCCGCTCATCTGGCTCACTATTTTTGCTGTTGCCTCTCGGCTCTCTTTCGATAACAAGCTTGCTGTATTGGTATCACCGGTCTTGGCTGTTGGCGTGACGCTTTTCCTTTATCTTCTTGCGATTATCCCGGTTCGCCAGTTATTTCGCCAGCGAATTAATGCTATTTTGGCCATTGGCGAAAAAACTTGAAATTATCTTTAATTTGTTAAGTCAAAATTTAATCTTGAACTGAAACAATCTATAACCTCCTTGCGGCAAAGCTTCTGGCATCTTTGATGCTGTGCCTAGGGTAAGATATTTATTGCCAATATTAAATTTTCCTAAAATAATTGGCAAATATTAAAACTTTATTGAGATTTTGTTAAGAGTTTTGTAGTTTATTTGACTTTGGTAATTGAGATATCAATCTACAATGCTGACAAGCTAAGCATCTGGCGACTTTGAATTATTGTTAACTAATCATAATTGTGCCGGAGCTTCCACCCTATAATTCAGCAATAGCGGTACCTTTTGTAGTCGGTTCGTTCTGACGAAGATGTGCAGTAGTCTTTATTTCCCAATACATTAGAAGGAAGTACGACAAAGGTTTTTGGCTCCGTTCTCCACAGCGAGATCTGTTAAACGGGCACGCCCAGTAATGGGTTCTATCTCGTTCCCTGTCTAGAGAGGAGACTCCCAATGACAATTAGTCCCCCAGAGCGGGAAGCAAAGGCTAAGGTAGTTGTCGATAAAGATCCAGTATCTACTTCTTTCGAGAAGTGGTCTAAGCCGGGTCATTTCGATCGCTCTTTAGCGAAGGGTCCAAAAACCACCACCTGGATTTGGAATCTTCATGCCAACGCCCATGATTTTGACAGTCATACTAGTGATCTAGAAGACGTCTCTCGTAAAATATTTAGTGCGCATTTTGGCCACCTAGCCGTCATATTTGTGTGGTTGAGCGGGATGTACTTTCACGGTGCCCGTTTTTCTAACTATGAAGCTTGGTTGACAAATCCCACCGGCATTAAGCCCAGTGCTCAAGTTGTCTGGTCTGTCGTCGGACAAGATATCCTGAACGGTGATGTTGGCGGTGGTTTTCGCGGTATTCAAATTACCTCCGGCCTTTTCCAGCTTTGGAGAGCCTCGGGTTATACAAATTCTTCTCAACTTTACTGCACCGCGATTGGCGGTCTGGTCATGGCTGGTTTGATGCTGTTTGCTGGTTGGTTCCACTACCACAAACGCGCTCCCAAACTAGAATGGTTCCAAAATGCTGAGTCGATGATGAACCATCACTTAGCTGGTCTCTTGGGTCTGGGCTGTCTTTCTTGGGCAGGTCACCAAATCCACGTTTCCTTACCAATCAACAAACTGTTAGATGCTGGCGTGGCCCCTAAGGATATTCCTTTACCCCACGAGTTTATTTTGGATACTGCCAAAATGACTGAGCTGTATCCCAGCTTTGCTAAAGGATTAACTCCTTTCTTCACTTTGAATTGGGGTGAATATGCTGACTTCTTAACCTTCAAAGGTGGCTTAAACCCTACCA
>JAGVCD010000240.1 GCA_020059425.1 Chamaesiphon sp.
GCGATCGATGGATTAGAGATGTTGATTTATCAAGGCGCAGCGGCTTTGGAAATTTGGATAGGTCAAGAGGCTCCGGTGGATATCATGCGCCAAGCTCTGATTCATTATGCCGGACTTTGAAAATTAGTGACCTTACTAAAATTAGTGATTGTATAACGATGTAAATTGCTGCTCCTGCGGCAAAGTTGGCGATCGCAGACTAAATGGATCTAACCATTGATATCTGAGTGGGATGGGCAATCCGTTGAAAAAACTAGAGTAACCAGCAGATAATAGATATTGTGTCTGTGAGCGATATTTCAGCTAGCAGTAGTGTGATGGGTGGCTGCTAATCTCCCTCACGATCATTGATCGAGCCACCCCTTCTGCTACACCGATACATTACATCATGAAAAAATATTCGCGTCTTTTAATCCTGAGTTATTGCTTAGGACCATTGCTAATCATTGCCAGCCATATAGGAGCCATCTTGCCTTTTTTCACTGGCTTATCTTGGCGAGCGGCTCTATGGGTTGTTTCTCTGTATGCCATCAGGATGATGGGCATTACGGCTATTTATCACCGTTTAATTATTCACAAAGCTTATCAAGCACCGTCGATCGTCAAATGGCTGGGGAGTTTGATCGCTTGTTCAGCTGGGCAAATGGGTCCGAATTGGTGGAAAGGACACCACTTGCAAGGGCATCATAGTTATTCTGACCAGCCCGGTGATCACCATTCCCCACATACTCCCTTTACTGGCATTCCCGGTTTCTTCTGGTCACAGGGCGGTTGGCTGTTATGTAAGGAGAGTTTTTTGCCCTCTAGTTTACCCGCTGATCTGGAAACTGATGTGGTACTAAAGGTGATCGATCGGCTACACTTTTTGCCCTTGATTTTTTTGAACTTGATATCCTGGCAGATCGGTGGTGTCGAATTATTAGGGGCTTGCTGTCTCAGTACAGTGCTGCTCTTTCATGGGGTAGCGACCGTAAACTCTCTGGCTCATCTGGCTGGCGATCAACCTTTCACCACCAAAGACTACAGCCGAAACAATTGGTTTGTGGCACTCCTGACTTTTGGGGAAGGTTGGCATAACCTACACCATGTCTTTCAGTGGTCAGCCCGGCATGGCTTTTCTGTTCACCATGGCCGGGTGGTGCGTTTAATCGATCCGACCTATTCTTTTATCCGACTCCTAGAAAAAATGGGCTGGGCTTCTCATCTTAAAATACCTTCTGACTTAGATTTAATTCAGGCTGCTCGCTCGGTAGTAACGCCGGTAAATGCTAACGGTCAGTAAATTATTTATATTCTTTGTCACAGAAAAAAACATCTTGGTAACCGGACTTAGAATAGTAAGTAGAATCTCAAAAATTTATCGAGCAAAGTTTACTCGAGCAAAGTATTTTTTCTGCTCACTCTTGTCCGTTAATTAGGAACTGGAGACTAAGCTTATGACCTCTCTATCGATCGATCAAAGTATTCAACGTTTTATTCCGATTGTTGGTGACCTAAATACTAAAAGCCCTCTAGCTTACCGAGTTACCCGAGGATTTATTAAAGTCGCTAACCTGGTGCAAATGGCTTTTGCAGAATCTTATATTCAGGGGTTGGAAATTCCTGATGCGGCCTTAAAATCTTTCTTTGACACCTGTATGCCGGTTATTTTTAAGCATTTTCCGGCATTTCTGACTCCCTATGATTGGGTTTTGAAAGAAACTGACCATGTGGCGGAAGGTGCACGGGAGCTGATGAAAAAGCAGTACGATATGCCCCAAGGCATGTTAAATCAGATGATTGGTGATGGCCAGCTGATTTATCCTAAGTACAGTATGGGTTTGTGGGAAAAAGGCGCTACCAACTTAGAACAAGCCCAAATGCACATGATTGATGATGTGATTACCAAGCTAGATATTCAAGATGGTGATAATATTTTGGATTTTGGCTGTGGCTGGGGCTGTGTGCCCAATTACATTCTGTCGAAGTTTCCTAACGTTAAATTTACCGGGTTGAATTTAAGTCACGAGCAATGTGAGTACATGCGTCACAAAATGCAAGATCCGCAGAGCTATCTCAGTTCTGGACGCTTTACCTTGGTCGAAGGAGACCTCAATGAAGTAAAATTTGCCGAAAAATTCGATAAGATTCTATCGATCGGAGTTTTCTGTCACATCGGCAATTTAACTAATGCTTTTAAAAAACTGGCTGCTTTTTTAAAACCGGATGGCAAATGTTTTATCCACATCATCACAGTACGGCTGCCCAATAATATTTCGAGTGCGTTTACTCACAAATATATATTTCCCCATGGTCGCTACTGGAAGTATGAGGCGATTCCGAGTTGCAATCATGATCTGAAAACGGTGCAAAGCTGGTATCTCAATGGCATAAACTATTCCAAAACTCTAGCAACTTGGTTAGAAAATTTTGATAATAGCTATGACGAGATTAAAGACCTAAACTATGGGATGAATTTCTCTAAGTTCCGCCGGATATGGCGATTTTACTTAATTTGGTTTATTGCTAACTTTGCTAGCTGTAATGGTGAAATAAATGGCAATGGTCAATTTTTGATGGTTCATGCAAAGTGAAATTGGCATTGCTGATGAGGATGGAGCGTAGTCGCCATCCTCATAATTATTTGTTAGCGAGAAATAATTCCTGACCACTGTACTTTCTTCAATTTTTCGCGCCGATAGGAGAAAAAATGATCTGGTTCTTGAAAAGTACAGTGGGGGGCGATCGATATCTGATTAACCGACAAGCCCAATTTTTGCAGCTGCAGGGCATTGACTTGCCGCACATCCAACCTGACCCGCCCTGGTTGTTCATCCGGCAGGAGTGGGGAATTCGCGAGGCTCAAAGCTTTATCCACAATCAAGTCTGGCTCTACACCATCCAATTCCGGCAAAATTGACAAACAAACTTCCGCTGCCGTTTGGTTGGTTACCTGATAAACCTTCCCCTCAATCGCTGGGCCAATGGCCACCAATAGTTGATCAACCGTGCTGCCAGCAGCTAAAAATCTTTGGACCGCCACGGGCACAATCTTTTGAGCCGTACCCCGCCAACCGGCATGAATAGCGGATACCCGACCAGAATGTCGATCGGCAATTAATACTGGATTGCAATCAGCGCTAGCCACCCAAACACCCTGCCCAGAATTTTCCGATATCAAGCCATCAGCCATCGCCCAGCCAGTTTCCTGCTCTTGGGCTGGAGTGTTTGCAGCTTCTGTTGGTGTCAGAACCACATTGCCATGTACTTGCTTCAGACGATAGCCTGTAGCTGCTGGGTTGAATAAGTTAGTGAGTTCGGCTGGTTCTAAAGGTGAAAAATGCCTGGTCATAAAACCATGCTGCCAGTCAGACAACAGGTCGCAGGTTAGATAAGAAGTGCCATCCAAGGTTTGCCATTGCCAAGTTGTCATATGTTTACTGCTATATTTCTGACAATTATTAGTCTAGCAGTCTCCACCAAAAAGTAACTGACATCCAGTCACTGTCAAGTTTTTCTGTCTTCAGCAAAACTTTTTAAGTGATCGAATGTCAGTTGATATTTTAGTTTTATTACTAAATTAAGTTACTAACTCTGGTTAATTACCAGCCTTTTTCAGACTGAGCCAAAACGTAGGTAGCAACATCTTCGATTTGAGCAGCACTCAAGCGACCACCGAAAGCAGGCATTGCATTCTTGCCCTTGGTGACTTGGGTAGTAATAGCGGCGATCGAATTCATTCCGTACTCAGCCAAAGCTGCTTTTTTCAAAGTTTTGTTCGCCATAATCACGTTGTTACCACCAGCGTGGCAAGCCGCACAGTTTGCACTAAAGATTTTGGCACCAGCAGCGGCATCACCAGCAAAAGCAGGCGTTGTGAAAGCCATGAAAACCATCGTAATGGCGATCGCGAAAGCTGAAATCAATTTTTTCAAAGTATTTCTCCTCTATAACAGTACTGTAAAACAGTAATTAACTTCTGACAGAATATTTTAACGGTGATAGTCGCTAGGTGTACATCCACAAGATGCTTCTGTATCAAAACCTTAACAATTTACTACCATTAAACTCAGTTTAAAACAGTTCTTAACGTACTGTTTTACCACCGCCCCATTGGTCGCCCATAATTTTGGGTTGCATGAGAATATGACCAGCAATTGCGGTCAAGTCATTATCCGATAGATTTTTCATTTCAGTGAAGATATCCGCACTTTCTAACGAAGGGTGTAATTCCGCTATCGAAGTTTCCCCATCGTAGGTAGTTGGGTGTTTCATATAATCTACCAAAGCATTCACATTGTCACGAGCTGGAGTAGCTCCAGACAGATCACGAGGGCTAAGGCCAACGTTAAAGTCAGTTTTGGTAACACCACCGGCATGACATTGAGCGCAGGTATCACTAAACAATCTCCTGCCTTGAACGACTTGCTTCATGCTCATCGTAACGGTTCCGCCTTCAGCGTTCAGCGGCACAGTACGGATCGCAGGAGCCAAATCAACAGCTTGCGCTGGTAGGGTAATTGACTGGAAAGCGAACATCAAAGTCGCTACAACCAGCATAAGCAGTCGCTTGAACATGTTTCTCCCTCGAAAATTTGACTTACAAAAATGAATAAATGACACAGTAAATTTAAAAGTTACAGGTATGACTCGCTAGAGCAATATCATCCCACTATCCATATGTCGATCGACGCAATGGCCAGTTGAAGGTTAAAAAAAATTAACATTTGGCCTGGGCTTTTCTCATTAAAAGCCTTGATTTATCCAGATCAAGAGCTAGTCATATATATCATGGGCACTTCTGTCAAGTCCATAAACCTTAACCTCCGTTCTAAACCGCTTGAGCCACAATAGAAATAATCTGACGAAAATTACGTAAGCTTTATGATCCTATCCAATTGGCGTAAAGGACTGATCCCAGTTGTTTTGTCGCTGGTTTTATTGCTATCCGGCTGTTTCCAAAAAGAGCCTTCTAAGTTTGCGCAGGTGCAAAAAGATACCACTGCCCGGGGAGCAGCACCAGCAGTAGCGAAGAATGCTACTCAGGGCAGTAACTTCAACAAGTTTTTCCCGGCAGATGCGGATGGATTCGATCGAGTATTCTCGCAAGAGAAGAAAGGTTTTGCCGAAGCCAAGCTAAACAAAGGCGGTAAAAATGTTGCCACACTAGCGATTAGTGACACCAGTAGTCTGCCAGCTGCCGCTAAAAAGTACGACAAAAGTACTGAAAAGCTAAATGGTTTCCCTTTACTAGTGGAAAACCCCATGAAAAGTACTGGGGTGTTAGTAAAAAAATTCCAAGTAAAAGTTACATCCAAAGATCTTTCTTTTACGGCTGATAACCGGATGGCTTGGCTGAAAAAGTTTAATCTTGATGGTCTGAGTAAGTTGCAGTAAGCCGGAGGGTGTTTTGCACCTACTGAATTTTGCATATATCCAAAATAACGAGCATAGGAGTTGGTGATGAGTAAACCCATTTTTGAAGCAGTAGACAAACTGGCTACTGGCGGAATTACCGTCATGGCGTTAAATTCTTTAGACTTCGTAATTCCTGGTCAATGGAAAAATATCGTAGGTTTTGAGAATACGATTAAAGACGTCACTGGTATGGATGATCAGGAATATATTCAGGCGATCGGCGAACGCGCTGTCGCTTTATACAACGATAAGTCTCAAGGTTACCAGACAGCTATGTGGCTGTATGAAACTGTCGATACAGGTTCTAGTGCCTTAGGTGCTGCGGCCATAGCCAATAAAATTGGCGAAAAAATCCCTTTGTTAGGATTCTTAGGCAACATTACCCCCAAGGCCGACAAGGCTCAGACGATCGATCTGGGTGTCAAGCTAGTAGCCGAAATCGTAGCTTATTGCCAAATCAACGGTATTCCAGGCGACAGCGTTGGCGACTTTCTCGCCGCCTTAACCAACAATTATGCCGGTCCATCGCTA
>JAGVCD010000322.1 GCA_020059425.1 Chamaesiphon sp.
TAAGGATTGCCACTCGGCGAATTATCAATCAAGGGTAGGTCTGCTCGATCGAACAATTTAGCACATAGACTTCTGAGCAACACTTCCCCTATATTACCGCCCCGAGTCGCTAAGCCCAAGGCCGCCGCAAACAAGAAAACCCCACCAGTAATCATTTCCGGGTCACTTAGGGCAGCTTCTACGCTCAAGGCTCCTCCCGCTGATAACCCGCCGATCGATACTTGTCCGCCACTGGCTTGAGCGGCTTGCAAGGCAAACCTGATATCTTTTTTCCACTCTATTGCTGAGACATCTTTCATGCTCTGCGGTTCTTGCAAGCCGTGCGCTTGCAACAGCGGCATATAAACATCAAAACCAAGTTCTGAGCAGAAATATTCACCAATATCTCGCATGAAATAAGGAGAATCGGTTAAGCCATGGACTAAAACTATGGCATTTCTGGTGCGATCGCCATGCTGGAAAATCAGGGGATGACAGCCATCACGCACATCTGATTTTGGCCTATTCAGGTGGGTATAGTAATCATTCCAATCTTTTAACATGCTGGCAGATCCTGCTTACGTAGTTTCCAAATTTAATTAATGGGGTTTTGATTAGTAACTATTTCATTAATTACCTTTTTCGCTTCGGCTGGCCCCCAACTACGAACTTTCTGAGACAAGTTGGCATCATCAGTCTTGAGATGACTTGTATCAATATTTAGTGCATCCTTAGTATTTTCTTGCCAAGCTTTCTTATCCGCATGAGTTGTTAACCAACTAGAACCAGAGAAACCAATGCCAAAAGCACCCAACAGAGAAGATATGGTTAAAAGACTAACATTCATTGTGTCGAAAATACCCAAAGCACCGATCGCAGCGGAACCGTATAATCCCCAAGAAACCAAAGCCGCCGCGAATCCAGTAATTACATTCACCATGTAAGTGAGCCGAATACTTTTGTGCTTATCGATATCAATGCTTAAAGTCGGAGAAGCTTTAACTATATTTAAATTAATCAGAGCTGAGTTAAGCAGCCCACCAACACCCCCAGCTGTAGCAATAATTAATGCTCCAACTGGAACCGGAATTTGTTCGATCGCCATTTGTTCAAAACCTCTATATGTATTTCTAAACCATATTTTCAAAAGGTCAATAGTTGTGAATATTCACAACTATTGACTCTTTGGAATTATCAATTGATAACACAGTAGCCAGTTGTTCGAACTAGCTTTGCTTATTTGAAAGCTTCAAAAACTTTACCAGCGATCGATGCACCAACTCTATCACCACCAATCGCATCAAACCTCCAATGCACACCTAGATAGATACGACTAATATTGTTATCTTCGATCGCCTGATCGAGGGTAAAAGTTTCTTCAAATCTAGGGCGAGTCGCACCTTTATTGTCGGTAGTTTTACCATTGAATTCATCCGAAACAAATTTCACAATAATGTCTTGTGGTTGCTTGCCCAGAAGAGCCGCTGCTAATCTAAAAGTAGCCGAGCCAAACGTCGCATGACCAGAAGGATAAGCCGGAAAACCAGGCGTGCCATTGGGCTTAGTCGAGTTACTATTTGGAGCGCCTAAGGGGAGCCAAAAAGGATCCACAACAGTGCCACTATTTCTGTCACCAATACCAGTAGGACCCCAACCAGCATCAGCTTCACGAATTCCGACCACTGGCCGCCAAACATCGTAGAAATACTTCCAATACCAAGCCGCAATCCCCGCATCAGCCATTGCCACATTAATAGCGGTCAAAACCCTAATTTGTTGAGGATGGGGGGCTGCTTTAAATTCTCGGATAGCCCGGACAACTTGGTTATAAATGCGCGGTGGTACGCCAATTTTATTAGCTCCATCGTAACCCCAAAAAATGCCTACTGTGCCTTTGCGAGGATCCCGAGTAATGATGTCATCTCTACCATTTTTGAGAACATCATTATAGGCCACAGCGTATTCCGGGCTATCCAATGCTGGCGGTGGAGCCAAGGGCGCATCTGTCGTAACACTGTTAATCACAAACGGAGTTACTAAACCCCAAGTACGTCCCAGTGCAGTTTGTGCCGGATTCAGCGGATCGGGGCGATGCCGTCCAGGAGCCATATTGAAAAGAGTGTCTGTCTGGGGGGCTTGGGAACCATCATTCATTCTGGCGGCAATCCAAGCATCAGCAACTTGTTCGCCATATCTGTAGGCTAAATCACTCGGATTAGCTACTTTGGCTGCTTCCTGAGTAATAAATTCTCTAAAGTCGGGATACAAAATGGCTGCTGCCCGAAAACCAGCACCGAGTAAAGCCATGCAAGCTGTAGCTGGTTTGTTTTCTAAGCTACAAGGAAAGATAGGCAAGTTTTTCAAGCGGGGTTTAAACTCTTTGGTCACCTGAGCATAGGCATCGTGAGCCGCCAGGTGAATAATAGCTAAAGCGCGTGAAGTTTTGGTAGGGCCAGCATTGTTGGGTGTATGGCCATTACTGAAGTCGAGGGCGACTAGCTCCAAGGCCAAATCATTAATAGTGAGAATGCTCATTTATTTAACAGGTCGATGCTGAGTTCATAGTCTTAGATTATTCCCAATCAATGAGCCTGTCAGTAAGAAAAAGTATGGTATGGTCTCCGATTTATATGGATTTTTGTAACATGTTTTGCACATCATGCGACAAAAAAGATGGGGCATATCGCCCCATCTTTAGTTAAACCAGTTTGTGGGAAAGTATTAACGAACTACAGCCGATCGATCAGCAGAAACAGTATCTACCAGCTAATTAATAACTATTGTCGGTTTTACCTAATCAAAAATCAGCGTATTTCTGAATGACTTTGATGGTTAGAAAATTAATCACCAAGGAATTTTCTTTAGGATGTTTTTGAGGCATCAATAGTCTCTTGTTTGATATTTAGCTTACGCGCGATTTGATTAGCAATCTGTGTACCCAGCCAAACACCACCGGTACGACCCAACTTACTGGGTGATGCCGGAATACCGAACTCATCATCTGTGTTGGTTGCATCGCGTGTTGTAATGCCATCGAATTGCCAATGCACTCCTAAATACACTCGGCTGACAGAATTATCGATAATTGCCTGCCACAGACTAGTTAAAACTACTGGCTTAAAGGGTCGCGGCTGCAATGTTCTGGGATCTGTGTTGATGCCATTATACTCATCGGACACAAAATCAATGCACACGTTATCGACTCCATTGGCATCAAACTCTGTCAGACCTTTTTCTTTCAAAAAGAGTCGCAATAGCTGAAAAGCAGCGCCGCCAAAGGTGGCATGTCCTGATGGATATGCTGGAAAATCTGGGGTTAAGGCCAAACCACGTCCATTAGTATCAGGCCGTCCTAGGGGAAGAAAATCAGGATCAGGGGTACCATTACCAGCTACTGCCTTGCGGATACCGACTGCCGGACGCCACATCATGTGTGTTGGGGCATATTTGTAGTGCCAAGCATCAATAGCGGCATCGGCCATGGCCACACCAACGCCAGCGATAATCGCCAACTCGTCTGCAATAGTTAGCTGGCCTGGAGTTTTAGCAATTGCATCCAGCACGCTCAATACAGTCTGTAGGTAGAGTCTTGGCGGAGTTCCCAGTCCTGGTGGACCGTCATATCCCCATGCTATCCCCACAAATTCTTCTTCATCAGTGCGACCCGTAGGAGCAGGCCCCGGATTGATGCCACCTTTATCCTTAACCCTAGCAAAATCATCTCTGAAGTGCTGTGTGGGATTGACCTGTGTCGCAGATTCACGTCCTGGTGGTGGTGGAAAATCTGCTACTCGTGTCGCCAGCAAGGGTGTTGAAGCTCCCCAATTTTCTCCCGAAAAACCTTGTCTTGGTTGGTTGGGTGGTGCTTCATGGCTGTAAGGCAATCCGGAAGGATTATAGTTACTGGCTTTATTCTGTACATCAGCGGCACCCAGACTATCGATCGCACTACCCAAAGCCCGGCCAGCTACCTCAGCGGAGCTATCGGCTAGTCCGTAGCCATTCGACTGCAACCAAAAAGTCCAAGCTGGTTCTAACAAGCTGGCCTGGGCAGGATATCTCAGTCTGAGTACTTGCGCACAAGCGGCACCACTCGCAACATTGATACGATCACCTGTCAGGCTGGCCAATCCCGGTGTAGCTGTTATGTTCAATAAGGGCGATCGACCTGATGCTAGAGCGTTAGCGTCATTCAGAGCGGCCAAAGCCATTCCCAAAGCACGGGCGGTGAGAAATGGCCCTCTTTGGTCGCCCGTGGGAGAACTGAGTGCCGGTGTATGGTCACGGCGAACACATTCTAGGCTCAAATCGACCCAAAAGCGAAATTGTCCAGCAGCAGTATTCATTACCAGGCACCCCTATGAAGATAAAAATTAATAACGATAGCTAGATCCGTAACATTAAGAATACTCATTCAACTTGTTTGGTAGATACACAGTTCATATGTATAGACTAACTTTAAGCAATTAATGTGTCAGTGAGAAAAAGTATGTTATATTGTCTGACTTTTATGGATTTTTGTAACATGCTTTACATATCATGTGACAAAAAAAGGTGGGGCAATACGCCCCACCTTTAGTTAAACCAGTTTGTTAGAAAGTATTAACGAACTACAGCCGAGCGATCATAAGGAACAGTATCGGCACCAAAGTAGCGATTATATTCTGAGCTAGTCACAATACTCGATACCAGGGCATTCCAACCTTCATTGGCCAGCAATTGGTGATACTCAGCTATTTCATCAGCCGTAATTGTCCGACCCAGTAAATTACGACCGAGGAGTTCGATCGCTTTATTTGCAGGATAAGGACTATAGAACTGTTGGCAATAAGTACCAGAAACTGCCAAAGCCTGTACAAAATCTTGTACTGAAATAGTTTGACTCAGAAATTGAGCTTCTAGATCAATACAACGTCCCACTTCATTGACCTGACCTAGCACTTGAGCATAGATCGCATCAATCACTTGACTAGTATCCGCACTAGTACTGCGATAGATCCGAGTGGCTTTCGGTTGGATAGTGTCAACTTCCGCAGTTCGACTTAGTTCTCGGTAGACCGCAGCTGCTTCGGCTTTTTTGCGATCATCTGCAGCCATCTTGGCCAAAGCCATCCCCATCAGAGGCATTTTACTGCCATCCATGCGGGGCTTAATAGTATCAAAACTCGGTACCACTAAGGTGCTATCTTGCTTAGTCAGCTTGTTGTAAAGAGTCTGAGTGTTAGGATAATTAGCCGCAGGCAAGGTCAAGAAGCGGTTGTAAGGAACTACATCTTCGCCAAAGGCTTGTAAGTACTCCATGCTATTGACCATTGCATTAATAAAGCCGCGAATACCAGCAGTAGCCAACA
>JAGVCD010000416.1 GCA_020059425.1 Chamaesiphon sp.
CGGGAATTAGCTTTTTTCCGGGCTTGGACAATGAAGGAAGCCTATCTGAAGGCGATCGGTACGGGATTACACACGCCGCTAGCTGAAGTAATAGTAGAAATGGATGTTACTAAGCCGGGTCGTTTAATGGCTACACCAGATGCTGGAAAATGGCAGCTGGAAACGCTAGCTTTGCCTGATGGCTATATCGGAACAGTGGTAATGAGTGGGTATGACCATCAAATAGTGATGAGAAGTACAAAATAATTTTCTCCCTTATCAAAGTTGGTCGATCAACATAATCTGATTACAGATAAACATCAAGCTCCATAACGATAAAGTTATGGAGCTTGATAATAGTCGTTGTTGAGCAGCAGAAATAATTCACCTAATTCTGATTAGTGGTGACGACCATTGTGCTTTAAGCGGTAGATTGATTGGCTAGAACGATTCAGATGTCCTTTGACAACTTGGCGCTCGTGCTTAGAAAAGTTTCCATCAGACTTAAATCTGGCTTCTTGCGCCCGAATATTGGCTTGTTGGCGTTGTAAGCGGTAGGTTTCGCGTGGTGTTAAAGCACCCGATCGAATGCCTTGGTTAATCCGTCGTTGTTGGTTAGCTTCCCGTCGATCGATCCGAGGACTATTTGTGCCAGCTTCAGCAGCAGCGGAAAAGCCCAAGGTAGTGCCAGCGGTAACTACTGTCAGTAAAGAAGCAATCAGTAAACGTTTCAGCATAATTAGAGACTCCGGAATGTTTTCTAGTGAAAGAATAAAATGGGGTCGGTGGTTAATTCCGTAATTCATTTACCACCTATCTTTATCCTAAGACCCACTCATCTGAGTTCCGAACCGAGAAATCACTGACTTATCACTGACTTATTTTTGAGGTGGAGTTCGCAATAGATCATCATGACAAATCTGGCGGTCTGGAGGGCTAAGCTCCTGGTCAGTATTGAGATATACCCGTAGCTCTTGACAACTCTGCTCCACTAACGATTTAAGGTTACCGCTGGGCACCCCATCATCGGCTACTTGACTATTGTCTCGCCGGACTTTGCGCAAACTCTGCCGCAGATTGTTGCGTACTGTGATCCGTAACTCTGGATGCGGACCTTTGAGCTGAAAAAATAACTGGGCAGCCCTGACGGCATCGAACAGGGCTGCTTGATCGTTATTCCCGGAGCGTTGAGCTTTTGAAGCTCTTACTAAAGTGCGCACTTGTGCTTGCTGGGAGGTACCCACCTGGGAGAAAAAACTTACCGCTAATCCAGATGCCGATATTGCCAAAAATATGGCTGCTGCAACTATTATTTGCCTTTTTCGTTGTCTTTGTAAGGACATTTTTTCGGTCTTATGGCTAGCCGCCAAAAAATCGATATCATCAGCACTAAGGATTTTGCCCTGAGACCAATTTTGCGCTTCCATCAGGGCTTGACCGCTGAGTAAACGGGAGTTATCTTGCCGATCGGTTGCTAGCCAAGCCGTTAGTGATTCGCTGTAGGGGCGTAAATCTGCTAAAACTCGCTCTAACCATGATTGATCGAACACCTGAGCATAGATTCGATTACAAATCTCTAGTCGATCAGCTTTTTTGACCACAACACCAGATAGGCGGAGGTCGATCTGGGTAGGGTTATCATCAGCAGTGGCTCCGTTGTTTTCTAGAATTTGTTGATAAAAGCTGAGTAATTGCCGGGTGTGATGCGACCCATTTTGTTTATCACTACGAACTAGGTAGTTACGAATAGTTTTGAGATGTTCAGGTTCATCTTGGGTTTCCCAGTTAGTGATCACTTTCGATCGCACTAGGCTTTCGATCAACTCAGCTTCATAACCAGTGGGCAATGGCTGATCCATTTCCTGGATTATTTTACAGAGTTTTTGGGTCAAAAAAGGCTGTCCACCTGTCCAATCTAGGATCGCGGTAAGCACCATTTCTGGTCTGGTTGATCGATCGATCAATCCCACTACCAATGGTTGAATCTCTGTGGATTGAAATCCCTGTAGTTCAATGGCTTGGCCAATATTAAAAGGCGACCGTCGCCCATCTTTAATTAGATCTGCCGGACTAGCGACCCCAAACAGGGCGAAGGTAACATGCTTAAATTCACTACAGGCGCGAATCGCCGCAAAAAAATCGTCGGTATCAAATTCTAAACTGAGGGTACTATCAATCTCGTCGATAAAAACGACAATCTGCCGATCGATAAATTGGGGTAGCACCACCTCCATAAATTCACTAAAACGCTGTACTGGCGACAAAATATCCCGCTCTTGCCACCAAGAACGGACATCAATTTGGGTGGTGAGTCGCAAGCCCTGTACCAGCCGTTTAATCAACCCGGCGTACCATTGCTGTGGCGTGATATTACGGCTACCGATGCCTTGCAGATCGATCGCCACCGTTGCCATCCCGTCTTGTTGCAACAAATCCATTACCCGAAAGCGCAAGCTAGTTTTGCCCATCTGGCGAGAGTTGAGGACATAACATAGCTCGCTAGCCTGTAATTTTTCATACAACTGTTGGTCAGCTGCTCGGACGACATAACTGGGGGCATCGATCGGCAGGTGGCCACCCACTCGATATTGATAGGCAGCAGGTGTCATCATGGTTCAGAATTTCTCCGACTGCTAAAATATCTTTGATATAACTGACAGCGGGGTTCCAATAAATTGCCGCGCCGCATTGCTAAACCCATACTACATAATTGAAAAGACAACTCCGGCGCAATTGCTTGGGCTGTAGTGGTCTGCATTAAGGTTTGCAGGGCTTCTAACAAAGCCGGCTGACTCTTCACTTTATTCCATAGTGAGCGCAGATGATTACCATAGGGGACGGCTTCTGTTGCGGCCTCGGTGAGAAAATCGTTCAAACTAATTGCCTGTTGATTGACATGGTAGAGTGCTAAGCTAATTAGATAGGGATGTCCACCGACCATATTCATCAAATCTAGTATTTGCTCTCTTGTCCAGCCTAATTTGTGTCGATCGACTAAAATTTGAACTTGCTCGGCAGTGAATTCGGACAGTTCGATCGGTAGACCCACGTTAAAGGGTGATTCATCACTATGCAAAGGGATATAAACTTCTGTAGCATGAGCAATCACCATCCGCAACTTAGACCACTCCCCGGCTCCAGATTCTTCGTACCAAGACCGTAATAATCCAAAAAAGTCCGCTGCGATGTGGGGATATTTAAACACTCGATCGACATCATCTAGTCCTAAGATGAGCGGAGTCTCGGCGGCTGGTAGAATCTGCTCTTCAAAAAAAGCAGTGCAATTATCTTTACTGCCAAATATTTCGCTCCAGGAGTCATTAGCAATTAAATTCAGCTGTAACTTCCAACTAATTTTGTTGCAGAACCAGATTAAAAACGTATCTAGATCTGCAAAAACAGCTTCATCCGCACTTTGGAAATTGATTTTTACTGTACGATGACCAACCGGAGTAGATCGGTCAATAATTCTTTCCATCAAAGAAGTCTTACCCATTTGCTGGGGAGATTTAATCCGAATTAAACTATGGGGTTGGAGAATTGCGGCTAAGCAAAGATCTTCGATCGGTGGTCTTTCTACATAAAATGGTGAATGAATGGGCACTGCCCCGGAAGTCATCTCAAATAGACTAGTGGCCGTGCTAAATTCTGGGTTTGATGGATGCTGCTGCGGACTCGGCGACAATGCTTCATCGTGATCTCCCCAGTCGGCCTGGTCTTGCCAATCTATATTTAAACAATCACAAATCGCGGTAAAACTAGCGTAGTCTACTGGTTTACCATTGAGAAAATTACTGACAGTCGAGACCGCTAAACCGACTTCAGTGGCGAGCACTTTTTGGTTGGGAATGCCATTCCGCCGCAGGGATAGCTTGATTTTTTCGATACTATCATCGCGGATTCTCAGCGATCGCGTCATGCTCTATACCCCCATATATCTTGCTTTCATATTACTGCAATAAAAAATCCCCTTCGTGAAAAGGAGATTGTCGGCTCATCAGCACTGATGACTAAAATATTGCAGATCTAACCAAACCTACCACTAACATAGTCCGCCGTTTTTTGATTAGCTGGCTGGGTAAAGATTTGGGCAGTGTCGTTAAATTCTTCTAGCTGACCCAAATACATAAAGGCTGTGTAGTCCGAGACCCGGGCGGCCTGTTGCATACTGTGGGTGACAATTAGGATCGTCACGCGCTCGCGCAGCTCAGTAATTAATTCTTCAATGCTGGCGGTGGCGATCGGATCTAAAGCCGA
>JAGVCD010000066.1 GCA_020059425.1 Chamaesiphon sp.
GCCAGACGAGACTGGAGCCACGAATATTTCCGCGAACATCTCAAAAAAGGGGTGGAAGAATTTGGCGATGGCATCAACAATGAGGAAGCTTGGGAAGATTTTGCCCAGGGACTGTATTATTGCCCTGGTGACATCGACAAACCAGAAAGCTACCAACGGCTGAAAGCCTTCTTGGGTGAACTGGATGAAAAACGCCAGACTAAGGGCAATCGGGTCTTTTATCTCTCGGTATCTCCCAACTTTTTCCCGGAGGCGATCGAACAACTGGGTGAGGCCGGAATGCTTAACGATCCCGATAAGCAAAGACTGGTGATCGAAAAGCCCTTTGGCCGCGACTTAAACTCAGCGCAGAACCTGAACCAAGTAGTGCAAAAGGTCTGTAAAGAGAAACAGGTCTATCGCATTGACCATTATTTAGGTAAAGAAACCGTCCAAAACCTATTGGTGTTCCGGTTTGCCAATGCCATTTTTGAGCCACTCTGGAATCGTCACTACATTGACCATGTACAGATTACAGTGGCCGAAACTGTAGGGGTCGAAGATCGAGCGGGCTATTATGAATCAGCTGGTGCCCTGCGGGATATGCTGCAAAATCATCTGATGCAAACCTTTTGCTTGACAGCAATGGAAGCGCCAAATTCCTTGGATGCCGATAGTATTCGTACCGAGAAGCTGAAGGTGCTGCAAGCTACCCATTTGGCCGATTTGCAAAATTTGGATCGCTGTGCGGTGCGCGGTCAGTACACCGCTGGTTCCATGAAGGGCAAGGAAGTAGCGGGCTATCGCCAAGAACCAGGAGTAGCCGCTGATTCGACTACCCCCACTTATGTATCCATGAAATTCGCGATCGATAACTGGCGCTGGCAAGGGGTGCCTTTCTACCTGCGCACTGGTAAGCGGATGCCCAAGAAGGTCTCAGAGATTGCCATTCAGTTTAAAAAAGTGCCCTGGGGGATTTTTCAGTCGGCAGCGAAACAAGCCAATCCCAATGTATTGGTGTTGCAAATTTACCCGGACGAAGGAATTTCAATGCGCTTTGAAGCCAAGATGCCTGGACCCGATCTACGCACCCGCACGGTAGATATGGATTTTGGCTATGGTTCTAGCTTTGGGGTGAAAAGCTCAGACGCATACGATCGACTGTTGTTAGACTGTATGTTAGGAGACCAAACGCTCTTTACCCGTGCCGATGAAGTGGAAGAAGCTTGGCGCATTGTGACCCCAGCCCTCTCCGCCTGGGAATCCGATCGCAATCCCAACAATATGCCGACTTATCCAGCCGGTACCTGGGAGCCGATCGAAGCAGAGCTATTACTCAACCAAGATGACCGTCGTTGGCGCCGAATCTAAAACCCTATCTTTGAAATCATGACTACAATCATTCAAGCTTTACCGGTGGTACGGTTACTGTCTCCCAAGGAGATTGCGGTCGATGCCATTACTACTGAGTTAAACGACCTTTGGCAGAATTCTGAGAACACGGCGGTACGGGCATCGACTTTCACTTTAATTGTTTACGAACCAGAGCCGATTCAACATCTGCTGACCGTAATTGGATTCTATGATGGTCCGATCGATGGCATCATGGGACCACTCACCCGAGATGCTTTGTTTAATGCCCAAAAAGCCTACGATTTGCCGCGTACTGGCCGTGCCGATGAAACGACATTTACCAAGCTTAAGGAAGTTTACTTAGCTGCCAGCAAGCAGGGCATTACCCCCACTCCTGCCGAGCAAAATTATCGTGCTGCTGATGCGATCGCCCAAGCCAACCCTTGTCGGATTATTGCCCTGTGCGAAACAGTCGAAGCCGAACAGACTTTACAAGCTCAAGTAGCCGCCTATTGTCCGATCAAAAAGCAGCACCAAAGCCGGATGGTTTGTTGCGAATATATTACGCTAGCTGGTTCGTCAGCGGCGCTAGAAAAATATAGTGAGTCTATCCAAGAACTATTAATTCCGGAGCTACCCCAATTTTTGTGGTGGAAAGGTACCCCCGGACACGATCGAGAGTTGTTTCTGAGTCTGGCCAATAATGTCACTAACGTGATCTTGGACTCCGCCACCTTTGCTAACTCCACCGCTGATCTGCAACAGATACCTGGATTATTGGCACAAAACTTGCCGCTAGTAGACATCAACTGGCAACGGATTGCTCCTTGGCAAGAACTCACCGCCGCTACTTTTGATCCGCCGGAGCGCCGTCGATCGATCATGGAAATCGATGAAGTCGAAGTGAACTTTGAGCGGGGCAGCTCAGCCCAAGCATGGTTATATTTAGCTTGGCTAGCTGGTCGTTTGGGTTGGACTCCCACTGCTTATAGTCATGAAGGTGGTGACTATAATTTGCGTAAAATTAGTTTTCAATCTAGCACTGGCCGCGAAGTAAAAGCAGAGCTAGCCAGTATGCCCCTGGCCGAAGTTGGCGATGTGGTCGGTGATCTGATGGGCATCAAGCTTTCTTCTAGTAATCCTAGTGCCAACTGTGCTACGATTCTTTGCTCCGAAACAGCGGGTTGTATGCAGATGGAACTAAGGGGTGGAGCGCAGGCTTGCCAAGTGGAACAGGTTAATTCCCTCTCGGATCAAAATGCTGAGCAGTTAGTAAGTACTTATTTCAGTCGATCGGGTCATGATTGGTTATATGAGGAAACCATGAATATGTTGGGACAAATTTTGACATTAGTGGTGAACTAAAGATGAGTAGCTTGCGAACCAAAGTTATCTTCGATACTTGGCAAACCGCTACTTGGGATGAGTATGTACAGGTGCTTGGCGATCAAGAGTCTCTAAAGGTTAAGCACTATTATCGGGATAGACAATGGCGCATTGAAATAGTACCAATTGGAAATGATCATGCGAGAGACCATGCAGTGGTGATGCTGGCAGTGAGTTTATACGCCACTTTTCATGGTATTGACTTCAATGGCATGGATAATTGTAGTTATCGACGAGTGGGTTATCAAGAAGCACAACCCGATGCTTCTTATTACTTAGCTGAACAGGCTGATACGGTACCTTACGGCACATCAATTATTGATCTAGAACGCTATGCACCGCCAAATTTGGTAATTGAAGTAGCGAAGACTTCTCTGGCTGACGATAAAGGTGAGAAGCGTATTTTATACGAAGATTTGGGTGTCCAAGAGTATTGGATTATCGATGTGCAGAATGTGCAAGTAATCGCTTTTGCGATGCAAGATGGTGGTAGTAAGCGGATTATTGAGTCGATCGTGCTGCCTGGTTTAGCGATCGCCACTCTGAATGAGGCTTTTCGACGGACTCGTGATATGAATCA
>JAGVCD010000218.1 GCA_020059425.1 Chamaesiphon sp.
ATCTTTTTGGGTAGCACGGCCATGGCCGTATTTAGCGGCTATTTAATGTATCTATTAGCCTTTGTTATTCAGGCGGCCTGCCCTTTTTGTATTGTTTCAGCGATTTGCTCCTTCTCGATCTGGATTTTGACCTTGCTGGGTAAAGAATGGGACGACATTGGTCAGCTCCTATTTAGAGGATTAGCGGTAGCTGCCCTAACAGCCTTAGTTACTCTAGGGATCTACAGTGGAGTCGGGGGCACAGTGAGTAGCGACGCTGCGCCTACCACTACCGAAATCACCACATTGGAACCATCTGGCGCTCCTGTCAAAGGAACTGGTTGGGCAATTACGAGTAAGTCTGGATCATCGGAAATAGCTCTAGCGGAGCATCTCAAGAAAATTGACGCCAAGATGTATGGCGGGTTCTTTTGCTCTCATTGCTACAATCAAAAACAATTATTTGGCCGCGAAGCTTTCAATGAAAACATTAATTATGTCGAATGTCATCCAGACGGTAAAAATCCTCAGCTAGCACTGTGTGAAAAAGAAGGAATTACCGGCTTCCCTACTTGGGGCATTAAAGGCAAAAAGTATGCTGGTACCCAGTCACCAGAACAATTAGCTAAAGCGAGTGACTATCAAGGTTCTCAAGAATTTCTTTATTCAAAGTTGATGCCCAAGAGACCAGAATAGTCTATAAATTCCAAATAGTTACATATTCTTCGACTATTTCGCCGCCGAATTGCTCAGCTAGACGAGCCGCTGCGGCATCCAAATTTAAATCAGTGAAAGAAGCAATGGCGACTTCCCCAGTATTTTCAGGAGTACTTTCTGCTTGAGGCAAAGTCGGTTGTTCTGGCAACCCATTGCTGTGTACATTTCCATTTGCAATCGGAACAATATTTTCTGGGGCTGGCGATCGAAAGTGAGCTGGTTGCTCTTGCACAATGCTCAGGCTGGGCGCAGCGGGGGAGAGTGGGGCTGAAATTTCTACTTCATCCGGTTCCGGATATTCGTCTGGCTCATCCAAAATTTCGTCAGCAGCCAGGATGCTCGCTGGTGTTAAGGATTGTGCCACAGGTCTCATGAGGGGCGCAGTCTCTGGATGGACAGGGGAAGGTGAGGTCGGGGTCGGCGCATCACTCGGCACCATTTTATTTTGAGTAGATTGGTTCTGAGCAGCTTTATTTTTGCTGGCCAAGTCCGCATCACCCAATTTCAACACAACGGTAATTGGTCTGTCTAAAAGGGCGGTTAAGGCTTTTTGCAGATGTTGCTTTTGGCCTTCAGCTATTTTCATGAAGGTGCTGCTCTTCATGCCCACGGTGGCCACATCGCCTTCTACTGATAATAATTGCCCGTGGGGAGCAAATAAGCCCTTTCCCGAAGGTAATAGCTGTCCTAGAATTTGTTGCCAGGTATGTTCTAGATCGATCGCCGGAGCGGCTGGTTCAATTACTTCTGGCTGGGGCGGTGTCAATACTGTTTCAGGGACTGGAATCGCAGGCATTGCTGAGGATGTGGTGGTCTGAGTCTGGGCGGATGCTAGGGGATCGATAGGTTCACTTCTAGAAGTTGGCGATAATTTATTAGCCAGAAAAGCTGGGGGCTGTGACGGTAACTCGGCAGTGTTCGTTGTTCTCACTGGAGCAAGTAAACCCAATAAAGTAATTTCTAGCCATAACCGGGGTTGAGTATTTCCCCTGAGTTGATTTTCACTATTTTTGAGGTGTTGCTGGCCAGCCAAGATGGTGGCTAATTCCATCGGAGCCGCTAATTCACATACGGCTGGCCAGATCTCGGCGGTAAGGTTGGTGAGATCCTGACGACTGGGGATCGCTTTGGCGATCGACAAGTCCCGATAGAAACCAGCCAAGTTCTGTAAAATCATCAGGGGCTCTTTGCCCCTTTCCAGCAGCTGCCGACAATGATCAAATAAATTTTCGATGTGTTGGTGGTGAATAGCTTGGCTCATTGCCAACAAATCTTTTTCGGGCACTGAACCCACTAATTCCCACACCCGATCGACCGTCACTTCGCTGCTCATTAAACTGAGCTGATCGAGCAGGCTCTCGGCATCACGCAAGCCCCCCTGCGCAATTTGCGCTACCAACTGCACTGCCCCCGCCGTAATCTGCATCTGTTCCAGCTGGGCGATGTAAGTAAGATGTTTTACCATGTCGGCCAGCGGAATCCGTCGAAAGTCAAATTTTTGGCAGCGGGAAATAATAGTTGGTAATACCCGCTGGGGATCGGTAGTGGCCAGAACAAAGACCACATGCAGTGGTGGCTCTTCTAAGGTCTTTAGCAAAGAGTTGAATGCTGCTGTACTAAGCATGTGACATTCATCAATCAGGTAAACTTTATAACGGCATTGCACCGGCGCATATTGCGATCGATCGATAATCTCCCGAATATTATCTACCCCCGTATTACTGGCCGCATCAATCTCCACCACATCCAGGGAATTGCCCAACGTAATTGACTTACAAGTTAAGCATTCACCACATGGTTGTGCTGTGGGTACATCACTGGCCATACAATTAAGAGACTTAGCCAAAATGCGGGCACTGGAAGTTTTGCCAGTACCGCGCGGACCAGTGAATAGGTAGGCTGGCGCGATCTTTTGTGACCGCAGGGCATTGGTGAGCGTGGTGGCGATCGCCCCTTGTCCTACCAAATCCGCGAAAGTCTGAGGTCGATATTTATGATGGAAGGGTAAATAACTCATCGACATCGAAATAAAAAATTGAGCCTGGTAATTTAGCTGTCCCAAATTGGGATACCTGATCATCAGGAACTGCTAAAGGTGATCTGGATTCTAGGATAGCAGTGAGTAATAATTCTCATTGGTGTGTTCACCATTATCTTAGTAGAATCACTAACAGTTATCTCCAGCAAAACCTATGTACTACGTTAGCGCAAGGACAGTTGTAAATGTTTAAAGGAATTTGGCGATCGAGTCCCAGTAAAGCTTCAGTTGTAACTGACGACTTACCACTTCTCAGCGATCTAGACCATGAATACCTATTCATGCAATTGCTAGAAGGTGTGACTCACGGTTGGCAACAGCCCCGCGTGATCAAGTTTTTTCAGCGCGTCAAGCAACGAGCACCTAAATCGCAATGGGTTACTTGGTTAAATGGTTTTGGCTACCGATTGCTGAATTCTAACGATCCCAACGAAGAACTAGCCCGCAAAATGATTCAGCTTGGGGAACTGGACTGTGGAGAAGTAACCACCTTAGCCGGAGAATTTGGTCATCAGATCCTCGGCAAAATTTATGGTGGTGTTGATGAAGAATCTCTACCAGATTTGGACAGCAGCGGCTTACTCGATTTAGAAATGACGCTTTTGGAGCAAGAAGACTTCATCCCCGCTCCGCCACCGCTGGCTTTCTCCGAAGTAGAAACCGCGATCGGGATGCGCTCCGACCATCGAGAAGAACGGCGGATGAGCCCACCACCACCGCCCGCCCCACCCCGAGTAGTACTACCAGATTTTGATCCGGTCATACTCCCGAACACTGATATATTGGCCGCGAAGGGTTCTACTGCCTTTAGCGATTCTAATGTTGACTTTAACTTTGATGCCAGTTCTATTCCAGCTACTCATCTAGATATCCCGATGTTTGGAGTAGTGCCTTCGGAATTACGGATTGCCAAGGATCCTGGACTGTTACCGATCGAACCCTACTTGGATCAACCAGAAGCCTTAGAAGAGCAGGTAATTAGTATTGAAGAATTTGCCACAATGCTCCAAAGCGATTCGGCTTTAGTCCGAGAAGTCGCTCAACAACTGGGTATCAATACCAACGATCCGCAAGTGGTGCTGGATGCAGTAATTACTCAAATGCAACAGCAAATTCAAGACGGAAATTAGTTTATGCCAGTGATTAAAAGTCTCTATAGTGACGGAGCCTGTAAGGGTAATCCGGGGCCTGGTGGTTGGGGAGCGGTGGCCTATTTTAAGAATGGTGACGTAGCCGAATTAGGTGGTAGCGACCCGGCGACTACGAACAACCGGATGGAAATGCAAGCGGCGATCGAGGCGCTCAATTTCTTCATTAAATCTGGTCAGAAAGAGTCTTGCTCCTTGTATACCGACAGTGAATATGTGATCAAAGGCATCACCAGTTGGCTGAAGGGCTGGAAAAGTAAGGGTTGGAAAACCTCAACGGGGAAACCAGTCTTAAATCAAGATTTATGGGAAATACTCGATGACTTAAGCATTCAAATTCGCCAGCAGACAGAAGGCCAGCCAGTGCGCTGGGAGTATGTCAAAGGTCATGCTGGCAATGTTGGCAATGAGCGTTGTGATACGATCGCCAGTTCTTTTGCTCTCGGTAAACCAGTTCCACTTCAGCAAGGTCAAACTACAACAGTGCCAGTTAATTCTTCTACACCAATTTATTCTTCAAACAATTCTGTGAATGCCTCACACCCGATCGAAGAAAACCATGTCCATCACGGTGAGCACGATAATGTCCCCCGGGGGGAAAGAGTAACTCAACTTCATTATTTAGTAGACACTCTACATATTGCCGAAGAGATTGCGGCTCAAGGATATTTCATCACTAGTTCAGAATTGGCAGACTTAATGGATATAAATGCCAGTGCAGTGACCAGTCGTGGTGATCATTGGGTATGGCGAAATTGGATTGTCTGCCGCGCTCGGAGAGAAGGAAATCAAATTCTTTGGCAATTGGAAAGAATCGATCAAACAAAAGACACAGTTTAAGCACTCCATTATTACCAGTAAAATAGCTGAAAGTGTTATGCTACATTGCAAATATCTTGTTTTTTTGCTCGCCAGAAAACGGCAATCAGGACATATTTGAACATCAGCCATTTCAGCCAACTCCCATAGAATGTATCACGTGATACAGATTAGAAGGTGTCATCAATCACAAAATTGTCACACTGTGATATAAAACTTCTAATCTTTGTTCTTGGCGTGAGGGAATCAATGCAGTGCTAAAAAAAATACTTTTAATATCCTTAATTGCTTTGTGGTTTTTAAGTGGTCCGCTGATGGGCAATGCCTGGGCTGCTGATGCACCGAAAGACCCGGTTGATAC
>JAGVCD010000259.1 GCA_020059425.1 Chamaesiphon sp.
AAAAGATTTGTCAGTCAATCAGCACGATAGGTCTGTAACCATCCGACTTAAATAATCCTCGGCTGCTTGATAATGCTTAAATTTTCGTTCGCTACGCTTAAACTCCGGCGTGTGAACTAAACATTTTCCATTTACCCACTGAGCACCATGATATTTGTGTAGCAGTTCATGGTAAAAAACAAACTCCACTACATACTGCGGGATACTATCATTATCTAAGAGCTTACTAATCGCCACCCGATCCCTGACCCGTTCATAATGTCCAAACTTGCGATTGGAAGGGAAACTGCTCCAAATTAGCCGGGGCTTAATCATCTTGCCCTCGAAATACTCTTGATTCACTGCCGTGAAAAATTCATCCAAATCGTAGCAATTACCTCGGCCTGTTTCTGCTGCAATTTGAGCAATCAGATCTAGTTCTAACAAAACATCGCTATATTCTTCGGTTTGTCCAAATTCCCGAATCAATTGCGTTGATTCTTCAGTTTTCCCGAGAAGGGCAATTTGCATTACGGCCTGGAGGATCTCATCACTGGACTGAATGAATCCTTCACTCATTTTAATAGTGGTGAAGTTGTTGACCGTTCTGGATCTGTACAAACTGGAGCTATGGGATAGCTCGATAAATATTACGCCTACCCCTTTCTTCTTGGTACTGATGATTTTTGCTCCGACTCGAATTGCCCGACGCAGGGTATCCAGATGGAGATGCAGGTTGTGATCATCGGTTAAGAATTTCATCCAGGCATAGGCTGCTCGGGAAGGAGCGACTAAAGACGCTGCTGTTGCCTGATTTTTGTTGCAGATGGTCTCAATCTGTTCTGTATAGCGAGTTAATGTCGATCGGAGTACCGGGGAAATATCTTCGCCACTGCTGGCAATTTGGAAAAGTTGTTGGCTGATATCAGACTGCTGTTTGAGGACGTTTTTAAGCTTTAGGGTAACGGCAGAATTACCCATCGGAGTAACCGCACCATCCAAATTAATGCTCTTGAGAAAGTTGTAGGCTTTGCGCGAAGGAGTGGGTAATTGTGTCGGCTGGGTCTGCTGCTCGACGCATAGCTTTTCAATCTGTTGGACTGACTTGGTGATAATCATTTGGAGTCGATCGACCTCCTCTGGTTCAACCCCAATCTGTAGTTTTTGGCGGATTTGGTTGGCTAGTCCCACAATTCCGCCAATCCTCATTTTTACTGGTTTCCGTGACTGATTCATTTGACTAGCGGTAAATTCAATAAAATATTGCTAACCAGATTGTTTCTTCTTGGGCAGTCGTCCAATCAATTCGATGTTTCTGATGAGGCTCGATGTTGATATAATCGCCTGACGCTAAAGATATGGTTTTATCCTCGAATTGTAGTCTGGCTTCCCCTTGTAGAACTAGTATCCATTCAGATTGTTCTTGATCGTACCAAAAATTTGGGGCTGATTTCTGACCATTGGAAATAATACGCTCTATTTTTATGGACGGTGTGGATATGATTTTTTCAAATATTTCGTTAGGAATTGAATTTGGGATATTTTTGAATAAATTTTGCTGGTCGTGTGTGTTCATTAGCTGACTTTTCCTCCTCAGTCCTAGATCCTTACTATATCTAACGTGAATTTTTCCTATCGAAAACGCTGGGAAAAACTCAGGTTATCTAGGATTTTAATTAAGAAGCTTGTCGATCGATTGTTTTACCAGCGCGGCTATCGGGAACAGTTCCGATCAGTGATTCCACGGTATTAGATGGCAGAGTGGGTTCTTCCCAATAACTGAGGAAAATAGCAGTGGAACTATTGCCCACCACATTCAGCACTGTTTTAAAACCATCTGTCAACCGATCAATCCCCGCCACTAAGGCAATCCCTTCCACTGGCAATCCAGCAGCCGTTAGTACAGTAGCCATCGTAATCAGCGCCGAACCCGGAATCCCCGGCGTACTGAACGAAACCAACAAACTACTCAGGCCGATCGATAGCAGTAGATAAGGAGTCATCGGCACATGATAAACCTGAGCAATAAACAAAGCATTAAAACTTTGCAAAACAGCCGAACCATCCCGTTTAATAGCCGTACCTAAAGGAATCGCAAAACTAGTGATCTCCTCACGCAAACCATAATCTTCCTGCAGATTTTTCAAAAGCACCGGCAACACAGCATTAGAACTGGCCGTGCCAAATGCTAAAGAAAGACTAGGAATAATATTTTGGAGTAATTTAAGAGGTTTTGCTTGGCAGAAAAACAGGACTACTAAATAAAAACCAATCATAATTGTTGAAGCAATCAACAAACCAAAAACATAAAATAATAGCCGAGAAATTAATTCCAAACCCTGACTGGCAATCACCGAACTAATCAAGGCAAACACTCCCACTGGCGCTGCATATAAAATCACCGCCAAGATTTTTTCGCTAATTTCATAAATACTTTCAATCAGAGCTACAAAGGGCTTCGATTTCTCTGGAGTCAGCTGAATTCCAATACTAAATAAAGTCGCCGATAAAATAATTTGAATTAAATTACCGCTACTGAGGGCAGCCATCGGATTCACCGGAATTAACGTGACCAGCCACTTTAATAGATCCGGAGCTGCTTCTTTACTTACTACCGCTGGTAACTCAAAACCTTCTACCCCGGCTCCTGGTTGCAGTAATAAAGCCATGCCCATACCAAAAAACAAAGCTACTGAACCGGTTACCAGATAAATGGTCATTAGTTTGAGAATATAACGCCCGGCCTTGCCAGCGCTCTGCATTTTGGTTAAACCCAAAATTAATGAGGAAAAGACGATCGGTACCACGGCAAACTGAATTAAGCGCAAGAAAGCATCGCCGATCGGACTCAACAAATATTGATCCAGCGGTGGCACCACTCCCGGTAATAGAGTGGTGAGAATAGTGCCAAAAATAGCTCCTAATCCTAAAGCCGCTAAAATCGCGTTAGAAAGATTCATGAATTTTTAGACTAAATATTTTTCAAAAGTCATAGATAAGGATTGTACGCAAGAAGGCCATCTCAAAAGCCCCAACCAAGCAGGTTAGGGCTTTCGGCCAAATTTCTACAGTAATGCTTGAATATCCTTAGCAATATCTTCTGGTTTATCTGTGGGCGCATAGCGTTTGACAACTTCGCCCTGCTGATTAACCAAAAACTTGGTGAAGTTCCATTTAATATTTTTAGATCCCAATAAACCTGGCTTAGCCTCAGTTAAGTACTGATATAAAGGATGGGCATTAGCACCATTGACTTCAATCTTTTGGGAGAGGGGAAAATTTACTCCATAACGGGTTTGACAAAAAGATTGAATTTCCTCAGCACTCCCCGGTTCCTGATTACCAAACTGGTCACAAGGAAAACCAAAAACAACCAAACCTCGATCGGCATACTTGCTATGTAGCTCCTGCAAACCCTGGTACTGAGGGGTCATGCCACACTTACTAGCGGTGTTCACAATCAGCATCACCTTGTCTTTGAAGTCGCTGAAGTTAACTGGCTGTCCCTCAATACTGGTGGTCGAAAAGTCGTAGATACTAGCTGTCATTTCAAAGTGCTCTATGTAAAGATTTATTTCTCATCATTATAGAGAACCATGATCCCCACTGCACGCTAAGAATCCTTATCCAGTTTTAGCACCGCCATAAATGCCTCTTGGGGTACATCCACAGTACCCACCGACTTCATCCGTTTTTTACCTTTAGCTTGTTTTTGAAGTAATTTCTTTTTCCGAGAAATATCGCCACCGTAGCACTTAGCTAGGACATCTTTGCGCAGGGCCGGAATATGTTCGCTGGCAATCACCTTGCTGCCGATCGTGGCCTGAATGGGTACCTTGAATTGGTGACGGGGAATCAACTCTTTTAATTTCTCGGTCATGCCTCGCCCGACGTTGTAGGCTTTATCACGATGCACAATCATCGCCAGGGCATCCACGGGGTCGCCATTAATCATAATGTCTAGTTTGACCAAGTTGTTCTCGCGGTAGCCAATCAGCTGATATTCCATACTGGCATAGCCTTTGGTACGAGACTTCATCTGATCGAAAAAGTCGGTGACTACCTCGGCGAGCGGCAATTCATAAATGATAGTCGTGCGACCTTTGGTCAGATATTTCATATCCTTAAAAATGCCCCGCCGATTCTGACATAACTCC
>JAGVCD010000362.1 GCA_020059425.1 Chamaesiphon sp.
CACCATCTACTTCTTATCTACTGGAGACTCCCCAGCTGAAAATGTCATGTTCTGCGATCGAGTACCCAGCAACACCACCTTTTTCCCCACAGCCTTTAATAACAGCCCTGATCCTCAGGCTCCTGGTGGTACCAATGATAGTCGAGGAATCCTCGCTCAAATCAATGGTATAAAGGCTTCTCATACCAATGTGGGCGATGGTGATGCTGCTCGTTACGTTCCTGCCGGAACCGTTCCCAGGGATGCGACTAACAAGGAAATTAATTGCGGCGGACCAAATGAAAATGGGGCAGTGGTCTTTAACCTCGGCACTGTACCTAATGCCACCGCTCCGGCAACTCCAGGTTCCTATGGATTCGTTCGTTTTCAAGGTCGAGTTAAATAACTTATGGACAAACCTAGCGGTATTCGCTATGGTCTCAATCATCGCCAAGCATCAACTATTCCAGTTAATGCTTGGCGATTTTTAATTTCAACATAGCAATGATTTAGCAAGTACTGGGCAAAATAAGACTATGTATGTTAACGCCATCGAACTTGCTTTGACTCCATAATCGGTACAAACCTAATGAACATCAAAGCATTTAGCCAAAAACTATTCATTTTACTCGGTGCCACCTTAACTACCTGCTGGCTATGGAGCGGACTGGTGCCAGCTCAAGCAGAAGGTAGCAAAGAATTGACGAGCAGTGGTGGCAGGCGTGCCTATCTTACTTATGCAACATCAGGAACTTACTTTGGAGTACTAGAAAGAACAACAATATATGTGTACGCTGATACAGGCGAAAATATTAACTTGGGTTCTAGTGCCCATGGCTTAAATAATGGCAAAATTCAATACACCAAGCCAAATGGATCGATCGGAACTTGTGATACTAGTAGTATGAATGGTCGCATTGTCGATCGGATCCAAGAATCAATTGGCCCCTTTGCAGCTTCCGGCGGCTACACGCCCTGTACAATTGCTGTAGCTAGTGGCGAATCAGGTATTTGGAAAATTGATTTTGTTAGCCCTAACCCTGATTTTTTTGCTGTTTCTGGAGTAACTTTTCCGGGTGCGCCACCCACCATTGGGGCAACTGCTAATTGGTCACCACAAACTGCTGCTGATTGGTTCGTAACTGCTTGGGATGTCACGGTTACTGCTGGCAATTTTGTGAAAACAGGACGAGCTTATACTAATTACTTCGCGGGCAATATTGGCGATTATTTGGCAGACTCATTTAGTGGAGTTTTCTACGTTGTCACTCGTGATGGCTATCATTATCGAGTCGATGCCAATGGATTAGATCCTTTTCGATTTATTTTCTTTTCCGATAATCGAGGCGTTTACAACACCACTACCAACAAGCCCGCTTATCGTTCTTTTGATCTGGGTCTGCCCGCCGGGTTTGCTATTCGTGACCCTAATGCTCCGGAAACTAGCACCGAATACACCAATAAGTTGTTCTTTAATCCGATCGATCCAGCTCTCCCTAGTTCGGCTGCCCTAGCTGGTAGCTTCAGTACTTGGCTAAATCCCGCGTTAGCCCCACCGCCGCCGCCTACTACTCTTAGTTTAATTGGATCAGAAGGCACACCGAACCAGATTGGTCAAAGCTTAGGTGGCTATTTTAATTTTAATAACCCAGACAGCATCAATAGACCGTACCAAATCACCCTAGATTTGAATTCCAACAATATTTTTGGTGATGGTAACGATCGGGTACTACAAGGCACGGCTAATCCCGGCAATAATGCAATTTTGTGGGATGGCAAAGATGGTAATGGCGCGGTGATGAAGTCTCAAACCATCACTTTTAAATCAATTGTCGCAACATTAGGTGGTGAAGTCCATTTCCCCTTACTGGATGCGGAAGGGAACTCTAATGGCTTGATTATTCAACGATTGAATGGTCCTACTAGCGGCTCTTTTGCCACTCCAGCTTTCAATACCGATCGCATTTACTATAACGATTCTCAAGTACTAGGAAATGGAGGTATTGGGGGCTCTGCTGCCATCTCGCCAGTACCCGCCAATGCCAGCTCTGGAGTCAATAGTGCCGCTGGTGCTCACCGTTGGGGTACTAATAATGCAGCTGGCTTTGGAAATGCTGCCATCCTTGATACTTGGGCTTACGCCCCAGAATTTTCTACAACAATCTTAAATGTTGTAGTTAAAGCAGCTGATTTGCAAATTTCTAAAAATTTGTTAGGCTCACTAACTAAAGGTCAGACTACTACCTATACCATTGATGTTACCAATGCCAATACTCCGGCAATCGGTAGTATCAATAATGTGGTCGGAGCCACAGTTCAAGATATTTTATTACCAATCTTTACTAATCCTAGAGTTGTTTCCTGTCAAGTGATTAGTGGAACTGGCGATTGTGGCACCTATGGCTTTACCGGAAATACTTTTAATGCCAAAGTAAATCTAAATAGTGGTGCTAAGCTGCGCTTTGAAATTCAAGCAACGTTGTCATCTGCTGCTACTGGTACGATTACCAACAGTGCGACGGTGAATCGACCAAAAGATATTGGTGATCCTGTTGATCAAGATGGTCAGGGCGGCACCACGAATTTGAGTGAAACTGCCACAGTTAACAATGATATTGCTCCTATTTCTGGCAATGCCCAAGTTTTGCTAGTAAAAAGAATCACCGCTATTAATGGTAATCGCCTCGAAAATTCTAATGATGGTACCAAATTAAATAGTATTGTTCGTGATTCGGCTAATCCTAATGATATTCATCCTAACTGGCCTAGTAATGACTATTTAATCGGTGCAATTAATGGCGGCAAGGTAAAGTCTGGTGATACGATCGAATACACCATTTATTTCTTGAATAGCGGCAAACTCGATGCTCGTAGCGTGCGCATTTGCGATCTGATGACAGCTAACCAATCATTCCAAGCGGCGGCCTATGGTGCAGGTAAAGATTTACAAGCACAGATTGGATTGTCTCCAGTCATGGATTTGACAGCAAATAATGATTCGATCGATCGAACTCAAGTTTATGCGCCAAATACAACTGTCCCCAATGCTTGTAAGCTCAAAGCCGCCAATACTAATGGCACTGTCGATATTCCGATTACTGGTGTGGCTGGCACGGGTTTACCCAATTTAGTGGTGGTACCAGGATCGGTTTCGGCTGGTACGCCCAGTAATTCTTATGGCTTGGCGAGGTTTAGTGCCCGTGTTCCCTAATAGTTCTAAGGCGGCTAAAGTAACTAACTACGGTTACTACTGCGCAGTGACCCTCAGCATTATTGGCCATAATTTCTGCTGGTTATCCCCAGTGTCAGCACAAGTAGCTCCTCCTGGTACTGTGATTACCAACCAGGCTACTGGCAGCTTTATAGATTCTGCTGACGATAGCATCAAAGATTTAGAATCGAATATTGTGAGTGTAATGATGGCAGAAGTCGCTGGCATTACTATCAGCGATCCAATTATTTCGGAACCCTTGGCTACTGTAATTGGTAGTAGTGCTACTCCTTTTCAGGGCATTAGTGGAGTTAATCAAGATGATATTCTCTATTTCGATTTTGTCGTTACTAACGCTGGTAACGATCCAACCCAGTTTTTCATTCCTGGTCAACCTTTTCAGGTGAATAATGGTGTATTCGATCGCACGCAATATGGTGCATTCCAAATCATTGAAGTAAAGAATGGGGCGGGAACAGTTGTCCCTTTACCAAACAACGTAAGTAAGATCGATATTCCAGCTGTTGGTGCTAATACTGGCGACTTGGGAATTTTAGGTATTCCTGGTGGAGCAATTCCAGCCAATGGCAGCGTAAAAGTACGGATTCCAATTAAAGTAACTGGTAATAGCGGTACCAAGGTGAAAGTTTTGCTAGGTGACACTAAAACTAATGACAATAGCGCAGATACAGTTAGCCAAATTTATACTGTCTCAGATACCCTTGGTATGGATGTTCATACTACAGATAATATGAACAATAACTATCCTCTCAATAGTTTAGTATCTGGTGAAGTAGATGGTTTACCCGCTGGCGGCGAAAAAGAAGCTTCTCGTCATGGTGAAATCTCGATTGTTACTCCTCCCCAAGTCCGGGGGTTCAAGTCCGCTAAATTAGTGATTGATCGCAATAATGATAACAAGATAAATCCTGGGGAAACCGTAGTCTGGACAATTGATTACATAAATACCGGTGCAGTTGATATTCCTGGTTTTCAAATCACTGATATTTTGCCGATCGGTGTGAA
>JAGVCD010000224.1 GCA_020059425.1 Chamaesiphon sp.
GGGCTAATGGCATTTACCTCAAACTGACGGCGAATGCTCTCGATATCTAGATCGGCCAATGTCACCCCTTCAATGATCGCAGCATTATTGATCAATACATCGATTCGCTCACCCTGGAGCTGTTTTTGCAGCAACTCTACATCCCGATCCTGGGTCAGATCAATTCCCTCAATTACCCGCAGACCCAGCGCAGCTAGTTCAGCTGAGGACTGCCGACAGACAGCGATCGGTTGGTCTCCTCTTTGCAAAAGCTGCTGACAATATTCGTAGCCAATGCCGCGATTGGCGCCAGTAATGAGATAGGTTGCCATAGTTACTATTTCCTCGATCAATTACTGTGAGCTGCTCACATCATCCTGGGGAGCCAGATTTTCTAGTTTCCCAAGGGACTTTGATTTGACCATTGTTTAATAGCCTGCTGAGCTGAGGGGTAAGCTGTCGAGCTAGTTGGAATCACCCTGGCGATCGCAATAGCTCGACTGATATCGTAGTTGGCGGCATCTTGAGCTTGGCGCAACAATTCACCACTCCAATTATTGGAGGCCACCCGTGCTGACTGGTAAGAACTGGAACCAGAAGGGATCTCTTTCAGGGCTTCGATCGCTCCCAACAGTGCTTCGGGAGTACCTTGATTGGCTAGCTCTTGGGCATCAGCCAAGCGCTGTCTGGCTTGAGAGTTACCATTCCATTCCCCAATTCTCTCTTGAGCTTGTTTGTAGAGTGCCCGACCCTGACCAATTTGATTAGCCGTGGCGATCGCCAAGGGAATATTGCCATTTCGAGCTTGCAGTTCGGCATTTTCTAAAATAGGCGTATCTTGCATCTTTTGAATTTGGGCTGTCCAGCGACCAACTCTTTTCTGAGCGTCGGCATATAAAGCCCGGTCTGGAGTCAATGGCCGGAGTTGACCAATAGCTTGCTGCAAGGACTGAATACTACCCACACTAGCCAATTGATCAGCAGCATCGATGTAGGGCTGGTCTTGGACGGTTTGGATCTGCTGCCGCCAACCAGCGATCGCCTTGGCCGCTTCTGCTGCCCGAGGATTATTGGCTGGAATCTGACTAGCTTCCTTGATGGCAGCTTCAATATCGACAACTTTACCCACTGCAGCCATGTTTTTAGCTCGTTGCAAATAAGCCAGTCCTTGGGTTTCTTGCTGCCAAACCTTTAATAATCCTTGGGCACGTCCATAGACTGTACTCTGAGGCTGCACGGACTGCACCAAACTAACGGCTATCTCAAAATCACCGATCGTATTATTGCTGGCCGCCGCTTGAGCATCAGCGATCGCTTTCACATCTTGAATTTCTGTTTGGATGGCTGGACTAGCCGGAATTTGCTTAGTAATTTCCTGGGCAGCTTTCCAGTTATTTTGATAGAGCTTTATCTTGGCCAGTTCCAACATCTGGGCACCCAACTGGGTAATTAAGCCCTGAGCTTCTTTCAAGGCATAGCTCTGCGGACCAATCTTTTTGGCAATAGCGATCGCCGCCAGTAAATCCTTCAGATTATTACTTTTGACCAGTTGACGAGCTTCATCCAACTGAGTACTGTCTCTCTCGGCTTGATCGACCTTCGCGGATAAGTCGCGGTACTTCACGTTCGTCCAGTAATCGTTACCCAGTTTGTTGATTTTAGTGGCGATCTGCGAGGCTTCGATCCAGTTAGAATTCCGCAGCAGGTTTTCGGTCTTTTGATAAATACCCTCCGCTTCTTTCCAGGTATCTTGCCAAATCTTGATTCTTTTAGTCGCTCGTTTATGGGCTGGCACGTAGGACGGTACTAACTTGGCCATGGAGACCGCTTCATCAATTTTGCCCTCTTGGTATGAGGCTTCCGCTAATCGCAAGAGATCGATCGACCACTTCTGCACATTGGTGTCAATATAACTGCGCAGTGGATCGTCTCTGGGAATATCTTTGACAAAATTCATAGCAGCAGCTAAGTCTTTCAAAGTCTGCTTACTGGCAGCCGCCTGACCACAGTAGACTCGCAAGGAAGACGAGGCCATTGGCAAAAAAAGTTCTGGACAATTTGGTACTGCTTTGGGATTGAGCAACATACCCAAAGAGACATAACCCATCCCACCACATAAGGTACAGGTGATCAACGCCCAAAAAGGCCAGCTCCGAATAAAGGGCTTATTCAGCCATTTAGGAACCTGCGAAACCACCTGCTTAGTGATGGTTGTTGCTTGATCGAAGTTAAAGCGCAAATCTGTTTTCGGCAACGCCATTCTTCCTGCAAACTGCAAAGTCGGTGAGAATTATTTGACATTCTTTTCTCATGAACTGTTAAGACTATCCATAGTAAATTTGAGAGATTTGCTACTGGACTATTGCTTAAATCCGATTATTGAGAACACCAAAGAAACTTGGAATGAAATTAAATGTAATGAAAGAAACTATTTGGGAATACTCTAATTTTACAATAATTCTGTAATTAAGTTAGCTAGTTGCTGTTCATTTAGCTGATAGATGTTGTTGCAAAAGTCGCAGGTTACTTCTGCGCCTTTGTCGGTGACTAACATGTCTTCTAATTCTGGGCGACCTAGCATTTTGAGAGCGGCGGTCATCCGATCGAACGTACAACCACAATGATATTTCAGCATTTGAACTTCTGGGAAAATTTCCAGACCCAAATCCCCCAGGATATTTTCCATCATCTGCGGTAGGGTTTGACCAGCTTGCAGCATCGGCGTAAAGCCCTGGACAGCCTGCAAGCGGGATTCTAGCAATTCCACTAAGGCTTCGTCGCTGGCGGCTTTGGGCAGCACCTGAATCAACAATCCGCCTGCCGCACCCACACCATCAGCACCCACAAATACTCCCAC
>JAGVCD010000289.1 GCA_020059425.1 Chamaesiphon sp.
CCGATATCTACCTTCGAGAATCGCCCCCGAAACCAGATAACTAATGACTGGCTGGGAGAGTTTTTCACCGCAAACCTGACAAAAAAGGTTGGTGCCAGGATTCTCATGGCTGTTGCTACAAAAAATGGTGGTCATGGGATGGACTCTGGGTATGAGCGACTAGGATGCTGCCATTTGCCGAAGCAGCCGCAGTGATCATGCGCGTCAGCAATATGTTGAAGGATTCACGGCCTTTAGGCTAACATAGCATCCTGAACAATTTGCGCTGGTTGCAAAATTGTACCTTCTAGGATTGCGCCATCGAGGATCGCTCCCTCAAAACTTACATCCACCAGATTAGCACCCGTCAAGTCCACTGTTTGGAGTTGAACATGGCTGAGGTTTGCTCCCATTAGGTTTGCGCCTCGTAAGCTGGCACCAGCCAACCGAGCTTCCTGAAAATCTACGCCATATGAGCAAACTTCTTGCATATTAGAGTCTCGCAAAAAGGCTCTCCTGAAATTGGCGCTATGGAGAGAAGCTTGCTGAAGATTGGCTCCACTCAAACGACCACCGCGCACATTTGCCCAATTAAAATTAGCTCCAATCAACGTAGCCTCTCGCAAGTTGACTTGCTGGAGATTGGCACCGCACAAATTGGCATAGGAGAGATCGGCTCCCCGTAAATTAGCCGCTGATAGATTCACCGCACTCATTTTGGCCGAGTTGAAGCGAGATTTGAGCAAGAAGGCTCCCGTTAAATTCGCTTTGGTGAGATCGGCTGCTGTTAAAAAACTTGCACTCATCTTGATAAAACTCAGGTTGGCCCAGTTTAATTTAGCGGCCTCCAAGTTAGAACCAGTCAGAAAAGCGCGGCTCAAATTAGCACCAATCAAATTGGCTCCGGCCAGATTTATGCCAATTAAAGTTAAATTTTGTAAATCGGCACCAGCCAGGTCAACTCCAGCAAAATCTCGAACTCCAGATTCATACATTCTGAGCAAGGACGTAACTTTCACCGTATGACTCTCTCGCAAAAAAAGATTGTTTAGGCTGACAGGTTAAGTAGCTAACGTAATTAATCTAACCTTCTCCCATTACTGTCTTACCCCAAATATGAACATCGATCAACAGTATTAATGTTTCTTAACTGGCTTCGGCATAGAATGCTGAGTTTGCATATATATGTGATGCTTGATGACAGGTGGATAGAACCGCATCGACCTGTTGTTTGGATGCAACTTCAACCAATCCCGACTATTTTAGTCGGGATTGGTTGACACTCATGAGTCAAGGCAATTACTATGTCATCAACGATTAAAAATGCTTAAACAAAACAAGGCCAACCATGACCCAAGCAACCATCCCTACTACTGCCATCAAAGGACTAGCCTGTAAAGAATGTGGTACAGAATATGATTTGACACCTACTCATATCTGCGAAATGTGTTTTGGGCCATTGGAAGTGCAGTACGACTATGAGTACTTGAGCCGGATTGTTACGAGAGAAAGAATTGAAGCTGGTCCTAACTCTATTTGGCGCTATCGTGATCTGTTGCCCGGCGGCGACAATCCGATCGATGTGGGCACCGGTATGACCCCATTGTTGAAATCGAATCGCTTAGCCCGCCGTTTGGGTCTCAAAAATCTTTACATTAAAAATGACGCGGTAAATATGCCGACGTTGAGCTTTAAGGACAGAGTAGTATCGATCGCTCTTTCCAAAGCTAGAGAATTTGGTTTTTCGACTGTATCCTGTGCCAGCACCGGCAACTTAGCTAACTCCACGGCTGCGATTGCGGCCTACGCTGGTTTGGATTGCTGTGTATTTATTCCCTCCGATCTAGAAGCTGGTAAAGTCTTAGGCACTGTCATCTACGGACCGAAGGTGATGGCTGTAGAAGGTAACTACGATCAAGTGAACCGCTTGTGTTGTGAAGTTGCCAATACTCACGGTTGGGGTTTTGTAAATATCAACTTACGTCCTTACTACTCCGAAGGTTCTAAGACCTTGGCTTATGAAGTGGCTGAACAATTGGGCTGGCAGTTGCCTGACCACATCGTAGCGCCGCTCGCTTCTGGCTCGCTCTTCACCAAAATCCATAAGGGTTTCCAAGAATTTACCAAGCTGGGTTTGGTTGATGCTAAAGAAGTCCGCTTTAGCGGGGCGCAAGCCGAAGGTTGTTCGCCGATTGCCAAAGCTTTTGCGGAAGGTCGTGACTTCGTAGTCCCCGAAAAGCCCAACACTATTGCTAAATCGATCGCGATCGGCAACCCAGCAGATGGTGTCTATGCCTTAGAAATTGCTAGGAAAACCAACGGCAACATTGCCATGGTTAACGATGCTGAAATTATTGAAGGCATGAAGTTATTGGCTGAGACAGAAGGCATTTTCACCGAGACGGCTGGTGGGACAACAGTTGCTGTTCTCAAAAAGTTGGTAGAGCAGGGTAAAATCAACCCCGACGAAACAACTGTGTTGTACATCACTGGTAATGGTCTGAAGACCCAAGAAGCAATTCAAGGTTATGTTGGTGAGCCGTTGACGATCGAAGCTAACCTCGAAAGCTTTGAAAGAGCTTGGGAGCGTTCACAAACTCTCGATCGCTTAGACTGGCAACAGGTTTTGGTCTAATAATCCAATTTTTCTTCCCCGTTCAAGTTATTAAATTTTAAAGACAACATGGCTGTTAAAGTTCTCGTTCCTACCACTCTGCAAAAGTTCACCAACGACCAACCTACCATCGACTGTGGTGGTACCAATGTTTCCGAGTTGATTGACCAACTGGAAGTTAATTGTCCTGGTATCAAAGCTCGTCTTTGTGATGAAACTGGCAAGCCCCGACGTTTTCTGAACTTCTATGTCAATGATGAAGATATTCGTTTCTTAGAAGGAACTGATACGGTATTAACTGATGGCGACAAGGTAAGTATTGTGCCAGCAGTTGCTGGAGGCTAACTCTAGTCACATAAAACCAAAGAAGGCCAATCTGAAATCAGATTGGCCTTCTTCGTAAAACGACCGATCTGTCCTAGTAACTTTCTCAGTCAGAATATTTGCATGTTGTACTTACTTACTTGTCTAGGTACTCTATTTTGATAGTCTTGCTATCATATATTTTCCACTTTCCCTGATGCTTTTTCAGAGTATGGATACCCGTCAAGCGATTGTTCCGAAACTCTGGCCCAGAAATCTTTTTAGTAATCTGAGTGAATCGTACTTTGGCTGTATCTGCGGTAATGGATTCCAGCGCAAGATTTTGGAGCGTAAAGCGAAGCTTATAATTTTTAAAGATAACCTCTCCAAACTCCTTGGTTGACTGAAACATGGGGCTAGATGGGTGGATACCGTCCATCGAGGCGTTCAAATTCTGGCGGTTTAAAGCATCTAATTGAGTCCGTATAACGGTCAGTGGTGATGAAACTGGGACTTTGGCGACCAATGCCATTCTGTGGGATGTCTCGATCGATAGGCTTGTTTTAGCCATTGCCAGTTGGTGCTGACCACCGCCAAGTAGGGCAATCGTAATAATCCAATAGATCTGGGGCAGGTGTTTATTCATAAAGTTCGATCGATTCCCAAGCTTGACTGATACTCTGATTGGTTCAATATACCCATAGATTTTGAGTCGATCGCCAATCAGTTCAATTGCTATCAGCTAACTACATGAATATTCCTGCCAGTCGCAGACACCACGATAGCCAATCTGTTGATAAATGTGGTTGGAAGTAAAATTTGCCAAATCGGTCAGCAGAAAACAACTGGGATATCCCTGATCTAAGAGTTTTTGGCTGACTTCTGCCACGCAAGCCGTGGCGTATCCTTGGTTTCGATATGCTGGTGGCGTATAGACCAAGCCAATGCGCCCTAAAGGATCAGCCGCTCGGCCAGCGGCGATCGAAACAGGTTCGCCATCTTCCCACAGATAAATCTCCTGAAACCGCAACCCACTATCAATCACCTTTTCGACATCTTCATTAAAAACTGCCCCAATCTCTAACCGAAATGCCAGAATCCATTGCCGCAATAAAGATCGATCGATCTCTGTGGCCAACCGCAAAGACCCAGGCACTTTTGCCGTTAGTTACACCGTCGTTAACTGGTGAATACGCATAGCTTTTGTAAGTACATGATTTACCTAACTTGTGCGTTAGCCCCTATCCTTTGCCGTATTTTCTTGAGTTCAAGATCCAGAGCAAATCATGTTAACAAGCTTGGATATCCTTGGCTAACTGCTGCAGACGCTGCTCTCGATCGATCATCATGGGACTATATTCCACATTCACCGCCGCCAACATTTTTTTCCAGCGATAGAGCCAATCATGCCTTAGTAGCGAGTTAACCACATTCCGCCGCCGAATTCTTTCCAATCTCTCTGGCTGAGCATCTAGCTCAGCGATCGCCGCCAGAATATCTTGATCGCGAGGATCAATTTTAATGACGATATCTTCCCAATCAAAATATTGAGAGAAAATTTCACTCTTGGGTGGCATCCCCAGCATAATTGTGCCAGCGGCAGATCCTTCAAAAAAACGACTACCCATTTCTTGGGATTTACCAATAGTCTCTGCTTCATCAAATTTAGCAAAATAATTAATGCTATAGCGACTTCTTTGCAACAAACTAATTAACTTCAGACGATGTTCTACATGATTATCTATTTTGAGAGCCTGTTTTTTGATGGTGTCATAGTAATAAAACAAGTTACTGTTTTGGGCCTTTTCAATTAAAGGTTGATGCACTTGTGGTGCTCTCCGACCGAGGGAACAAACATCGATCGAACGTTGGGGCGGATTGGGATAGGGGCAAAATTTCAATGCGTCTACACCAAAAGGAATATGAGTGACCGGTCGGTTGATGATGTTACTCAACCGAGAATGGCAATAATCGGAACTCACAAAAACGTGATCAAAATTCCGAAAAGGTTCTTGCAGCATTCGCCAGTTGCTTAAGTCTGGCTCAAACATTTCGGTAATATAGCAAGCCGTGTGCTTGCATTTATCCCGCCAACCTTGAATCAAACCAATCGATTGCAAATCCCAAGGAACATTGACTACTACTAATAACAAGTCATATTCGTGATCAATCACAAATTCTTTGGGATACGGAGTGATTTTTTCGGCTAACCGCTCTGACCTACCAACGTATTTAGCTAACCGATACAGCTTCCGCAGAGAATCATAAGTATTAACTGGGGCAAATAAATCAGCTTCCTCAAAATCGCAGATTAAGTCTTCAAATTCATACAGAGCGCAACTAGCAGCATCGAAGTTAAAGCCGCGCATGGAAGCAACTAGAATGCGTGCTGATTCTTTTTTATTGATATGAGTAGAACTGGTAGACATATTGCTAGAAAATCATCCAGGATTTAAGTAAAGTAGTCAAAGTTACCGAAACAAAAAGTCGGAGACTTCTCAGGAATTCAATGTTTCTATTCTATGTCTTAAGATAGACAACTTTCCCGAAGCCCAACAACAGAACCCGCAGCAATAAATTAATCTGTATGAGCTGGTAGCTTGACAGTAACTGTAGTCCCAACATTTACTTTGCTGTCGATCGACAAGTCCCCTTGGTAGCGGTGGACAATAGCCTGCACGATCGATAGTCCCAGGCCAGAGCCAGTACTCCCACTTTCAGCAGTTGACCGGGCTGGATATACCCGATAAAAACGGTCCAACAGCCTGGGCAAGTCAGCCTCGGCAATACCAATACCCCGATCTTGTACCTGTACCTGCAAAATTAGGGGGCTAGATTTAGGGATAGCTTGGAGATGAATTGTAATTACTGTCTGGGTTTGATTTGTCTGGGTTTGATTTGTCTGGGCTTGATTTTCAGATTGTGTTGGGGTGTAATGTATTGCATTAGTAATCAGATTGGTGAAAAGTCGGGCGAGCTCATCCCAATCCCCCATGACGTTAAATTCGATCGGGTGATCGGCGATCTCGATTTGGAGCGAAATACCTTTGGCTGTAGCTGCTAACTCTTGTTCTTCCATGACTTCTAGCAATAGAGCATCCAGCGGAATTTGCTCGGTTTTAATCGGGGTGTTGCTGTCTTGACGCGCTAAAAATAGTAAATCATCCACTAGCCGCCCCAATCTGCGGGTCAGACGTTCAATGACTTGCCATTGCTGCCTTTGTTCGGTGGGTAGTTGAGCATTAGTTGCCAGAGCCACTTGGACATTGGTTTGAATAGTGGCCAATGGATTGCGCAATTCGTGGGAAGCATCTGCTGTAAACTGCTTGAGCTGCTGGTAAGAAGCCTTGATGGGTTCCATCGCCAAGCCCGATAGAAACCAACCCACCGCTGAGACAGCGACCATCATCAGGGATGTACCAACTAATAAATCGATAAATAAAAGCTGGCTGGGTTTAGTCACTTCAAACCAGGGATGACTAACCCGCAGCCAGCCTAAGGTCTGCTGATGAAAACGGATTGGTTGAGTAACTTGCCGCAACAAATGCTCGGGGTCGATCGCGATGGTTTTGCCATTAGCATTATGATGCAGCGGTGCCCGCAGCGGTTCTGGCCAGGTTGACCACAGCAGTTTGTCTTGCAAGTCAAATAGCTCTAAATCAATGTGATCATCTTCTAGGTCGGCGAAATTATTATGAAAGCTTTCGGCCACGTCAATTTGACCATGCCGATCGATGGCGATCGATCTACGCACTACTTCCACCACATGATCGAGAGTGTCATCGATTCTTTCAATCAGGGTGCTGCGCACATAGAAAAATACCCCGCTGGCAAAGACCAACAGCACCACTGCCGTAACGATCGCGTACCAAATAGCTAGCCGACGGCGCGTAGCTTGAAACATGGCAGTCACAATTTTTGCTGTTGATAAACTTCATTGGCCGCCCGAAACACCAAGGAATGGCGATAGACCAAACTAGCTAAGTCGGCAGCGTAACCACCACCAATTACATAGGCCACCGGATAGCCAGCTCTTACACAGGTCCCGAGTACTTGCATATCCCGACAAAACAATCCCCGATCGGTTAAG
>JAGVCD010000266.1 GCA_020059425.1 Chamaesiphon sp.
GACAAAAGAATAGAGAAGGGCGTTGCTGAATTCAAGTATGAAAATCGATTTAGCCCTCACCCCCAGCCCCTCTCCCAAAATTGGGCGAGGGGAGTAAGAATCTGATCCTCCTTCTTCCAGATTTGGAAGAAGCGATTAAAATCGCGCTGAGGTTTCCGCAGCGTGCGTTTCAATTAAGACAGGGGTTAGGGGATGAGGGCGATTCATAGCTCAGATCAGCAACAACTCGCTATTACCATTTGCACAAACTAAATCAAACGCCGAAAACGCTTCTTCCCCACCTGCAAAACCCGCCCCCGCAAACCATCAGCATCCTCCATCATTAGCTCAATATCCTGCAACGACTCCCCATCTAGCTTCACCGCTCCCCCCTGCATCTGCCGCTTCGCATCATTACTCCCCGAACACAGCCCCGCCGCCGCCAACACCTGAAACATCCGCACCGGAAAACTCAAAGTATCCAGCGCAAACTCCGGAATACTCTCCCCCGCTGTGGCTTGACCACCCACGAGGGCGATCGAATCCCGCTGGGCATTTTCAGCAGCCGCTTGACCATGGAACTGGCTCACCACCGTCATCGCCAACAACTTTTGCGCCTCGCGGGGATTAGCCGGAATTTGCTCTAAAGGCACCGTCGTCAACAGCTCAAAGTAATCTTTAATAATGCTGTCTGGCGTTTTTTCCAGCTTGGCATACATGCTCAGGGCATCTTCCCGCAAACCTACGTAATTGTTTAGAGACTTGGACATCTTTTGCACTCCATCCGTCCCCAACAAAATCGGCATCAATAGGCCAAATTGCGGAGCTTGACCAAAGTGCCGTTGTAAATCGCGTCCCACCGCCAAATTAAACTTTTGATCGGTACCACCAATTTCCACATCTGATTGGATGGCAAAAGAGTCGTAGCCCTGCATCAAAGGATAAAGAAACTCATGCAAAAAAATCGGACTCTCTTGGTCATAGCGCAGCGCGAACCCTTCTTTAGCCAGCATTTGCCCCACTGTCATCGTCGAGAGCAAATCCACAATTTTACCCAAATCTAATTCAGACAACCAAGCCGAGTTGTAATGAATCTCCAGCCGACCGGGCGTATCAAAATCCAGCACGGGCTTCAATTGCTCTAAATAGGTAGCGGCATTTTCTTGCACCTGTTGGTCAGTCAACTGTTTACGAACTTCTGACTTACCCGTAGGATCGCCAATCCGCGCTGTAAAATCCCCAATAATCAGCACCGCAGTATGTCCAGCATCTTGGAAAGATCGGAGCTTGCGCATGGGTATACTATGACCAAGATGCAAATCTGTACCAGTCGGATCGATGCCCAGCTTGACTCGCAAGGGTCGATCGATCTGGGCAATCTGGGCGCTCAAATTATCTGGGGAGGTGTTGCCCTGATCAGGGAAAATTTCATTAGTACCACGCCATAACCATTCCGGCTGACGCACATTAGATATGCTTAAATTCATAAAAATAGTAATAAATACTGAACAGGTCAAACTTCGGCCAACTCGGAAGCAATCAAACTCCGCAGGACAAGTATAATGAACAATATCGAGAATTTAGCCGATCGATTATGATTAAATTGCTTAGCTGAGATCGATCGCCAGCAGTGGTCGTAGTCTACATCTCCAACATACCTACTTTAGAGAAAAAACAGAGTGTCTTCTAGAGCCCTTAACGAACAACAATCCATCAAAGAACAGCACACTGCTAGTAACTTTGCCACTGGGGTCTTGAAAAATGCTGGTGGCACCATTTTAGGTGTGACGATGTTAGCCAGTGCTGTGCTAGCTGGTAGCTTGGTTGGATTGGCACTCAGTTTTCGCAATTTGCCAGATGTGAGAATTCTGCGCAGCTATGCTCCCACCGAAACCACCTATATCACCGATGTAAAAGGGATCCCCCTGGCTAGTCTCCACGGAGAAGCCAATCGGGAAGTTGTAAACCTTAATCAGATTTCGCCTCATCTAAAACGAGCATTGCTAGCGATCGAAGATAGCAATTTTTATTATCACAACGGCATCAATCCCAGCGGTGTTGGTCGGGCTCTAGTCTCCAACATTAACAAAGGTCGGGAAGCAGAAGGTGGTTCCACCATCACTATGCAGCTGATCAAGAATTTGTTTCTGTCCCAGAAAAAAGAATTTACCCGGAAGTTGGCAGAATCCGTCCTGTCCATCCGTCTGGAGCAAATCTTCCGCAAAGACCAAATTCTAGAAATGTATTTGAATCAGGTCTATTGGGGTCACAACAACTACGGGGTAGAAACAGCAGCTCAAAGTTACTTTGGTAAAAAAGCAGCGGATTTAAATCTCGCCGAAGGTGCGATGATGGCCGGTTTGATTCAGTCACCAGAGCGCTGGAGTCCATTTAAGAGCATGGAGCGAGCCAAGGAAAGACAGGCCGAAGTTTTAAATCGGATGAAAAATATAGGCTGGATTACCCCCGCTGAAGCAACAGCAGCCAAAGCCGAAAAAATTAAAATCGGCAAAATTAAAACTTGGCAACGCAGCAGATTACCTTACGTGACTGATACTGTAATCGAAGAATTGAATCAGAAATTTGGCCGGGAAACTGTCCGTAAAGGCGGGATGCGGATCCAAACAACCGTAGACTACAAGTTTCAGCAAGCTGCTGAAGAAATTGTGGCCAGAGCCTCCCGTAACTATGGCAAAGATTACCAAATTGGCTTAGCGGCGATCGATCCTCGTACTCATTACATCAAAGCGATCGTCGGGGGCATTGACTACAAGAAAAGCAACTTTAACCGAGCCATGGAAGCAAAACGCCAGCCAGGTTCTTCCTTTAAGCCATTGGTCTATTACACCGCCTTTGCCACCGGTCGCTACACCACAGAATCGATCGTGTACGATACTCCCGTGCGTTACAAAGATGGAGCAGGTTACTATTCACCAGTAAACTACGGCAGAAGTTATTCTGGTCCTATTAGTATTCGTACCGCCCTGAAGTTGTCGGCCAACGTCCCAGCGGTCAAGATGGGTAAAACAGTTGGTCTAGATAAGGTAATTGCTACCTGCCGTACATTGGGAATTAAAAGCCCCATGGATCCTGTTGTTTCGCTGCCATTGGGAGCGATCGGAGTCTCACCGATGGAAATGGCCGGTGCTTTTGCCACTTTTGCCAGCAACGGTTGGCAGTCTCCTACCACCAGCGTAGTGCGCGTTACAGATAGCGAAGGAAGTGTATTGCTAGATAACTCACCCGACAAAGAAAACCGCAAATTGGTTTTAGATCCTTGGGCTTCAGCGCAAACCACTAATGCTTTGGAATCAGTCATTTATGGCAGTGGCGGTACTGGTAAAAATGCGGCGATCGGTCGTCCGGCAGCTGGTAAAACAGGTACAACTTCTTCAGAACGAGATGTATGGTTTGTGGGGTATGTACCCCAGCTGGCCGCAGCGGTTTGGATCGGGAAAGATAACAACACTCCTCTAGGTAAAGGGGTCACTGGTGGTACCTATGCAGCACCCATCTGGCGACGGTTTATGAATGCGGCCTTAGACAATACTCCCGTAGAGAACTTCCAAGCAGCCAGCAAGTTCAAACGTCCTAACTTTAATGGTAAAAAACAACAAACTGACGAAGTTGTACAGTAGGGTCTAACAGTGAGGTTGGGCAATATCCACCCTTCTTCTTACATAGAATAACCGCCACAGGATTGAATCCGGTGGCGGTTATTTTGTATGGTGGCTATACCTAGATTATTGATTAGGTATAGGCTGTAAAATGAGCAAGGAGGGATTCGAACCCCCGACCTTCTGATCCGTAGTCAGAAGCTCTATCCACTGAGCTACTTGCCCTAGCGCGGTTCTCACTATAACACGGGTCTTCTCCAAAATGCAAAACAATTTTCCGGATCATCAACTAACTCATCTTAATGCCGCTGGCGAAGCCCGTATGGTCGATGTGGCAGATAAAGAAATTACTCAGCGCACAGCTACGGCAGAAGCCTGTGTGAAAATGTCTGTAGCTACCTGGGAAGCGATCGAAGGCGGCAATAGCCCGAAAGGTGACGTACTAGCTACTGCGCGGGTGGCTGGCATCATGGCCGCCAAACAAACCGCTAACCTGATTCCGCTCTGCCATCCACTACCGATTAGTAAGGTTGTCATTGAAATCATTAGCGATCGGGAGCTTCCGGGCTACCGCATTCAGGCCACCGTCAAGATTGAGGGTAAGACGGGGGTAGAGATGGAAGCCCTGACGGCGGC
>JAGVCD010000283.1 GCA_020059425.1 Chamaesiphon sp.
CCTTCGTAGCCAAAAGTGGGCTGAATGCCGATGAACACGTTGCCGTAGTGCTTGCCAAAAATCAGTAAGTTCTGGCCATCGCTATTTAAGTTACCGGGTGGTGGTCCCCAGCTATCTTCTAATTTCACCGAGTAAGGCGTGAGGTCTTGATACTCTTCCACCGACATCCGGTAGGCCACATTTAGCTCGGGGCTGTTGTACTGGGCTTGGACATCGTGAATGACTTGCTCGAGGAGTTCTTGGCCGGAAGCGGGTAGCTCGGGCAGGTCGTAGCCGTCTTCTTTTAGACCTTTCAGGACTTCGTAGATGGAGCCAAAAACATCTAGATAAGCGGCAGTCCCAACATTACCTTTATCGGGCGGAAAGCTGAAAACGGTGATCGCTACTTTCTTGTCCTGCTTGGGTTTGATCCGCAGATTTGCCCACTTCATGGCGCGTTGAGTAATGACTTCTACTCGATCTTGGAGGGCGATCGCCTTGCCCGTATTCCCGTCCCGACCAGATAAAATAATTGGTTCGATCGCCCCATCTAGTTCGGGAATGGCAATTTGCAAAGCGACTTGAATCGGGTGTAAACCTAAGTCGCTTTCCTGCCATTCTTCGGTGGTTTGAAAAACAAGGGGGAGTGCCACCATATAAGGACGATTCAAGCGCTTGAGGGCATCGATCGCCTTGGGATGATCTTGACGAGCCGGGCCACCCACCAGGGCAAAACCAGTTAAGGAAACTACCGCATCGACGATCGCATTATCTTTACCTACCGAGTCAAAGAAGAAAGCTTCTAAGGGCTTGGAAAAATCTAACCCCCCGGCAAAAATCGGCACCACCTTAGCGCCCATCGCCTCAAATTCTTGAATGATTGCCACGTAGTGAGCATCATCGCCGGTCACAATGTGGGTGCGTTGCAAGACTAGTCCGATCGTGGGTGACTGGGGAGAGCGTTGTTCGTCGGAAATATCGCGGCGACTGGTGTACCAGTTCAAGTACTCTTTCACATCCTCAAACATTTGGGGTGCCAAAGGATGCCAGATGCCCATATCGGGGAAAGTTACTGGCTCTTGATAAGTGTTCTCTGATTTGTTGTCGTGAGTGAAAACATACTTATCCGAGAGCATTAGCAAAAAGTTTTCTAAGTTCTCGGGGGTGCCACCTAGCCAGTACTGAATGCTCAGCATGAAGTTGCGGGCATCCTGGGCTTTTTCCATCGGCAAGAATTTCAAGACTTTGGGCAGAGTTTGCACCAATTTCAACATGCCGTCTTGGAAGCTGCTGCCTTGCTTCGCCTTGCGCTTCTTCATGAACTCGCCGATCGCACTCTTGGACTGTCCCAATTGCGCCAAGGAAAAACTGCCCATCTTGTTCAGGCGCATGACTTGAGGCATCGAAGGGAAGACTACTGCCACATCCATATTGTCACGGTGGGGTTCGACAGCGGCGACTAGTTTTTCGGCCAAATCTTCAATAAAGATCAGTGAAGCGATGAAGATATTGGTGGTAGAGAGGTCGGCTTGCAGCGCCGCATAGTTTTCGGGGTCGCGCAGTTCTTCGAGTAAATAACCGCTGATTTCGATCGCGATCTGGGGGTGGTGGTCGTTAATTGATTTAACCGCAGTAGACAAAGCACTTTGGTACTGTGGCTCCAGTACAACATAGACCACCTTCAACAGCTTCCGGCCACGTAAATCGGCGGGAGCAATGTGTCTAATAGTGGACTTAACGTTGGTGAACATGCGGAGCGACTCCTTAACAGTGGTGGAAATTAATGGACTGAGTGTTACGGATTGTTAAATATCTTGTGAGCAAGTAATTTTACTCACTCTGGGAATTCTAAGCGCCATAACTATGTAAAAACAAGATCGGGTAGATGATTGTTAACGTAAGGATATGTTGTGGTTTTAACAAAAAACCTTGACTAGCAATAGGCTACAGCCCTGAAGTACACAAAAAGATACTAGTGCTTACATAATTCTTCACAATGTTTGACAAGAATCATGACCACCGCAGACGAAACTTTCTGGGTTTAATTCTGAATGAGTTGGCAAATGGCGATCGATACCCTCCTTATTAATATTATTTAGCAATTTACAACAAAGGTAGTAAAAATATAATTAAATCTTATCAATTACCCAAAAATATTAAAATCTAAACTAATACGCACGCTGATATAGTAGGTACTTGTATGAAATGCTAACTAATTTCCTGAAGGTAGGAATAATAAATGAGTTATACCCAAACCCAAACCCAGGCTAAAACTGGGTACAAGGCTGGTGTTCAAGATTATCGATTAACTTATTACACGCCAGAATATACTCCTAAAGATACTGATATTCTTGCTTGTTTCCGGATGACTCCTCAGCCCGGCGTTCCGCCTGAGGAAGCTGGCGCGGCAGTGGCAGCTGAGTCTTCTACTGGTACTTGGACTACTGTCTGGACTGACCTCTTGACTGACCTCGATCGCTATAAAGGTCGTTGCTATCATATCGAGCCAGTTGCTGGTGAAGATAACCAGTATTTCTGCTTCATCGCCTATCCTTTGGATCTATTTGAAGAAGGCTCTGTTACCAACTTGTTAACCTCTTTGGTTGGTAACGTATTTGGTTTTAAAGCTCTGCGGGCTTTGCGACTAGAAGATATTCGCATCTCTGTTGCTTACCTTAAGACTTTCCAAGGTCCTCCTCACGGTATTACCGTTGAGCGCGACAAATTGAACAAGTACGGTCGTCCGTTGTTGGGTTGTACTATCAAACCAAAACTTGGTCTTTCGGCGAAGAACTACGGTCGGGCAGTTTATGAAGTACTGCGCGGCGGTCTAGACCTTACCAAAGATGATGAAAACATCAACTCTCAACCATTTATGCGTTGGAGAGACAGATTCTTGTTCGTTCAAGAAGCGATCGAAAAAGCGCAAGCTGAAACTGGCGAAATTAAAGGTCACTACTTAAATGTGACTGCGCCTACCAATGAACAAATGATGGAACGTGCTGAATTCGCTAAAGAAATCGGCACTCCCATCATCATGCATGACTTTTTGACTGGTGGTTTTACTGCCAACACTTCTTTGTCGAAGTGGTGTCAAGCTAACGGCATTTTGCTACACATTCACCGCGCTATGCACGCGGTAATCGATCGTCAAAAAAATCACGGTATTCACTTCCGCGTTTTGGCGAAGTGCTTACGGATGTCTGGCGGCGACCACTTACACTCCGGTACGGTTGTAGGTAAGCTCGAAGGCGAAAAAGGCATCACTATGGGTTTTGTAGACCTGATGCGTGAAAACTACATCGAAGAAGATCGCTCACGGGGTATTTTCTTCACTCAAGATTGGGCATCCATGCCTGGTGTAATGCCAGTTGCTTCTGGTGGTATCCACGTTTGGCACATGCCAGCCTTGGTAGAAATCTTTGGCGATGACTCTTGTTTACAGTTTGGTGGTGGTACTGCTGGACACCCATGGGGTAATGCTCCTGGTGCTATGGCTAACCGCGTTGCTCTAGAAGCTTGTATTCAAGCCCGGAACGAAGGCCGTGACCTGATGCGTGAAGGCGGCGACGTCTTACGTGAAGCTGGTAAATGGTCTCCTGAACTGGCTGTTGCTCTCGAACTTTGGAAAGAAATCAAGTTCGAATTCGAAGCAATGGATACTCTGTAAGCTTCTACTAGTCAGATTGTGGTTGATGTTTCAAGATTTACCCAGAGTAATGATTTAGACTAGACCCAATCTGAAACTGAGAGATTGATGGATATCAAAGCAGTTGCGAATAGTTCAGCCACCGTGCTGACTAGTTATCTAACCTATCAAGCGATGCGAACGGTTTTGAATCAACTGAGTGAAACCAACCCCCCTTTAGCAGGGTGGCTAAACAGTTTCTCTGGTCAAAGTGTGTTGCAAAACGGTGAATTATATTTACAGTCTTTGATGGCTGTCAATCAAGAATTAGCCCTACGCATCATGACGGTGCGCGAACACATTGCGGAAGAAGTATTAGATGAATTGCCAGAAATGGTACGTCATCGCATTGCTCATCAAAACACCGAACATCGTCGGCAGCAGTTAGAAAAGCTATCGCAGTTGCCTTCTCATCTAGACGAGTCTGATGCTAGCCCTTAAGTTAGCAATTCTATTTCTGTAGTTATCTCTTTTAAAGATTCAATAAAGCAGGCAATATGCAAACTTTACCTAAAATGCGTCGTTTTGAGACGTTTTCCTACCTTCCTCCTTTGTC
>JAGVCD010000121.1 GCA_020059425.1 Chamaesiphon sp.
ACTTTTTTGGTAGAAGCCGCTGATGATATTTGCTATTCCATTGTGGATATTGAAGATGGTTATCAGATGGGATTTTTGACCTTCGCGGAAGTGGTAACACTGTTGAATCCGATCGCCCAGTTAGATCTCACCAAGTCTGATGGGGCCGAGCCAGAACTAGTCACCCATTTACGGGCTAAGTCGATCGATATCCTCGTGCGGGAAGCTGCCCACAACTTTCTTGCCCAGGAACAGCAAATTTTAACAGCTAAATTTGATCAGGAATTGCTGTCTTTGAGTACATCCCATGAGGCACTGCAAGCTATACACGACAAAGCTCGCCGGGCTATTTTTCAGCATCCCCAAGTGGTAGGGGTACAAATTGCTGGCTACGAGGTACTCGCTAAACTATTTACTGAGTTTGCTAATGCTTTAATTCAGCCTCATAACACCAAAAGTCAGTTGATCTTACAAATGATGCCATTGGCACATCAGCCACATCCCGAAGATAATATCTATCAAAAACTTTTACATGTGACAGATTTTATCTCCGGGATGACTGATTCCTATGCTACCAGATTATTTCAACAATTCTCTGGTATTTCGCTATTGTAATTTAACTACCAGGAATAACTGACTGGCTGGCCTGTAATACTTGCTGGAGGTTATTCAAAGCATACTGCACACCAGGCGCTGGATCGATCGCAATCCAACCATCGGGAGTAAAAGTCAACACCTCAAAATGCAGGTGCGGACCGGTGGAACGACCGGTGCTACCGACAGCCCCAATCGGAGTACCAGCGGCTAATTCTTGACCAGCTTGTACTGAAATCTGCGATAGATGAGCATAACGAGTTTGAATCCTGCCCGCTTGCTCAATTACCACTGTTTTACCGTATCCACCCATCACACCAGCGGATATTACTTTGCCATTGGTGGCGGCTAGCACCGGCGCACCTTCGGGAGCAGTAAAATCCATCCCAGAATGTAAACGCTTGCTACCAGAAATCGGGTGAATACGCCAACCAAACGGCGAACCAACCTGGGTAGGGGTGCTGAGCGGATAGACAAAATCATTGTCATTAACTGGGGTGGCGATCGGCTGCACAACCGGAACCTCGGGAGCGGTGGCCACTGGTAAAGGTGCTAAGGCCAACGGCTGAGGAGCAGGGGGAATATTGGTGATGCCGACGGGTATTTCAGGCGCTTTAGTTGCTGGCAGCGCGGGTGCTGGTAATGTTGGTGTTTGTGGTGCTACAGATAATGGTTCCGACTGCGTGGTAGGTGTTAAAGCTTGACTTACTACCGCTGGGCTAGAAAAAGCCACGGAAGCAAAACTAGAGGCTCCGATCGCCATCATCAAGCCCATTGCTGATATCTTTGGCTGAGGCTGGCGAGGTGAGTGTTTTAGTAATTCTAAAACCGGTTTCCCTTGAATATCTAAAGTTGTTGTTGTGAAACGATGACCCAGACTTGTGTCATGAGCTACAGAAGAAGAAATCCGAAGGCTGGGGGTGATTGCAGTTTTCAAAAATAAGCTCCTGATGTAGTTGATCGCACCAAAATTTAAAATAAAGTCTTAAGCGACTACGAAACCATTAGGCTTCGGAATTAGACTAGGAATGACTTTTAGGAAATTCCAAATACACCAATTTAAAGTTTGTATTATGACATTACAAAGTCTAAATAGCAATAATTACTGCCGTTAAATGCATAGTTCATTGCGGGCTATATCTTGCTGGGCAATGTTTTGAATATTTTCCAGAACTTACCCGGCTTTTGTGAATAACTTTATGTCAATATGTAAACTTTTGCAAGTCTAATGTTAACAATTAGCTACTCGCCTAGCAGTGATGATGAACTTTAAAGCCTCAGCCCGCATCGACTTTGGCGACGTAACAAATTTTTAATAAAGTTTGTGAACCGATTTTCATGGGACGATAATTTGCCTGAATTCCTCGATTTAGCAATGCCGTTTTTCATTGTGCCTTATGGAATGAAAAACCTAATTAACTATCACAGGTACTGTTACGTAGAATTGACTTCCTTGACCTTGCCCTTGGGAAGTTGCCCAAATTTGCCCGCCCAATTGTCTGGCTAATTGCCGACAGATGGCTAGCCCCAAGCCAGCGCCGCCGACAGCCCGTTGGAGAAAGCCTTCTTCTTGGTAGAAACGCTCAAAGATGGTCTCTAGTCGATCTGGTTCAATACCCCGCCCAGTATCGGCAATTTGTACTGCTAACATTGGTTGGAGAGCTTCTTTTAGCAGCGGCGCTGGTTTTTCTATTTCCTCGATCGTTACCGTAACCATGCCCGTTGGGGGTGTGAACTTGCAGGCATTGTCCAAAATTTTACTGAGGATTTGGAATAACGCTTCATTGTCGGCTAGTGCTAAGGGTAAAATCGGAGGTAGATTGACCTTGATGGTTGGTAGCTTACGGGACTGAGCTGCTGCTTGTAAATTACTCACAGTGAGAGCGATCGCATCGGCCAGATCGATCGGCTCCACTTGCAAAGTTGCGAGATTGCTCTCTAGCTGCGATAAAAGTAAGAAATCTTGAATTAGTCGCCGCAACCGTTCTGAATCAGACAGAGCAATTTCTACCATGGGTCTCCGAAATTTTAGGGGCATGTTGGGTTCTGCCTCTAGGCTTTCTAGACAAACTTGAATTGTTGAGAGGGGCGTGCGGAGTTCGTGCCCCACAATGGCAATTAGATTATTTTGGGTTTGCTTGACAGTGACTAGTTGCTGGTTAAGCTGTTGTAGATTTATAACAGTCTCCGCTTGTCGGAGGGCAATACTCACTTGGGTGGCGATGGTCGTTAATAACTCTCGATCGGCATCCGACCACAAATGAGGTCGATCTCGGTGCAATTCTAATACAGCTAGACATTGCTGTCGATCGATGATGGGGATGAGTAGACAAGCTTGGATCTGAGCCTGGGTCAATTGTTGTCGCAGGTCAGGATGCGCTTGGATCCCTAAATCCTGATTGGTATCAGCAATCGAGATTATTTGGCCTTGCTGGAGCAGGGATTGAAATTGGGGATGAGTGGCCAGCTGCCAATTTTCCCCCAATAAACTGGCTGTTGGGGTAAATTCATGTTCCTTGGATGGCAATGTTATGGCAGTGGCCGTTAATGTACGCGGTAGAGTATAAAGCAGGCAACGACATTGCCCGAATAACTGGGATACCTCTCGAATCGTTACTGCTAAAATATCAGTGATTTGTAGTGATTGGTGCACTGCCGCTGTAATCCGATTGACTAGTCGCTCCCGGCGCTCCTCGGCCACAATGCGGCGATAGTCTTTCACCTGTTTGTATTGGCTTGCCTGAAGATAGGTCATTAGCCGACCGATGAATAGCTGGGTATCTATCGTGTTTGCAAATGGGGCAGTTATCTTCTCTCGTTGCTTGGTCAGCTGATATTGCTGTTTGGATTGATCGATCTGCTGAGCTAAATCGGGACGATAACGACCGATGCGCTGAAATAATAA
>JAGVCD010000398.1 GCA_020059425.1 Chamaesiphon sp.
GATTACAGCTCTTGGCTATTTAGTCCACCTTGAATCGGCTAACACTAGTTTGCAAACTACCAGAGGTAATCAGCAATTGCTTGAAGGATTCGGAGAGCTGATTAGCACTATCTGCCGTATTGAGGACAATTTCGGCCACATCGTTCATCACCAAGGTTAATGTTAAGGATTCTTGGTTTTGGTTATTGGCAGCCTTGGTAATCAATTGTACCAATCCACCAATTTCGCTGGTAGCAATTACAATTTCACTCAGGCTTTGACGAGTATCATTCACCATTTGAGTTCCTTGTACTACCTGGGCAATCCCTACTTCCATTGCTTCGGTTACCTCATTGGTACCAGCTCGAATTTCATCCACCAGACGACTGATTTCGTTAGTAGCATTGGCCGATTGATGAGCTAAGGAACGGACTTCATCAGCTACCACGGCGAAACCTTTACCATACTCACCCGCTCTAGTGGCTTCGATGGCCGCGTTGAGTGCCAGGAGGTTGGTCTGGGTGGCAAAGTTTTCCACCAAGCTTACTACCTTAGAAATCTTCTGGAAGGTTTCACCCAAGCGTTTAACTTTTTTGCCTGTTTCCGAAACAGTAGAACGAATTTCTAAGATTTCGTTGACGGTTTTTTCCATCAATCGATCGCCATCTTGAACGGTGTTATTAGCGGCCTGAACAGCTAAGTCGATTTTACCGGCAAAGTTGGCGACTTCTTCGGAGGAACTAGCTAACAATTTCACCTGGGTGAGGGCAGAATCTAGTCGATCGATCTCTCTTTGGGCTTGGCTGGCCAGATTTTCAACCAGGCCATTATTGTAGCTAGAGGTTTCGCTCATACTAGTTGCCGACACCTGAACTTGCCGTACTAGAGAACGTAAGCTCTGAATAGTGGTGTTGTAGCCATCGGCGATCGTCCCAATTTCAGTTTCAGACAGCGGTGCCCGAATTGTCAGATCTCCTCGGAAAGATGGTTCCAGAGCCATCAGCACTCGCACGGCTTCCTGCTCCATATTTTCACGGGCAGAACGCTCTCGATGCAGTGATTCGGCTAGTTCTTTTTCTTGGATCTCCACTCGTTCCACATAGTTGGCCAGTTGCACGGCGACAGCCAGTTGACTAGCAATTTGGGTTAAAAGTTCAGTATCACTAATTTGCCACTGGCGAGGAGCATCATTTTGATACACAGCCAACAAACCCCAAAGCTTTTCGTCTTGAAAAACCGGAGCAATAATGTAGGCTTTAGCTTGATATTTTTCCAAGGAATTAATGTAACACTCTGGAAAATCTTGAGCGTAGATATCATTTACTACTGTGAACTTTTGCCCCTGTGCATAACGCCCACCGGAACTTTCTTGGAGGTAGGTATCAGTTGTAGTGTTATTTGGACTGCCCCACTTGCGTAGTACACAAACTTCATTCTGGGTACGATCACTAACCAACACGCTATCTTTATCCTGTTCAGTCAAGAGTGACATCCATCCGCCACTAATAGCTTCAGCTACTACTTGACCACTCCAGTCTTCGTTGAATTGGTAGACAACACAACGATCGGCTTTCAAGGCTTGGCGAATTTCTTGGGTGACATTTTGGAAAATGCCATCAATTTTTAGGGTTTGGCGAATGCGATCGGTAATTTTGTTAATAGTTTGCTGCTGATCGGCACGAGTCTTCAGTTTGTTTACATAGTCTAACTGCTCAATAGCAATCCCCACTTGCAAACCAACCTGTCGCAAGCATTCCACCTCGTCTTCACGCCATTTGTAGGGTTTAGTGCTGTAATACATGGCAATTAAACCCCACAATTGCTTATCGGCACCAAATACGGGGGCGATCGCATAGGCACGGGCTTCCATTTGCTCTAGCAATTGAATGTGGCAAGGCTGATGCCCTGATAAATAGATATCATCGATCGAAAAACAACTGCCGTCTTTATAACGTCCACCTTTAGTTCTTTGCAGAAAGGTATCTTGAATCATCGGAATAATTTCCCGCATGGGAGTTAAACCCGCTACTGAAGAGTCAGCAATAAAAGAACCGCTAAAGTCGGGGGCAAATTGATAAACGGCAATTCTTTCAACGCCCAGCAGCTTGCGACCCTCCTGGGTAGCTAATTGAAACACGGTTTGTTCATTTTTGGCTGCTCTAATCCGCTCTTGCATTTTCGCCAAACCACGCTCCCGCTGAAAACGAATGTTCATCTGAGCTGCTTGAAACTGCTGGTGGCGATGGTATACGGTTTGTTGCAAAGGAGCCTGAAAACCATTAGCAAAACCTTGGAGAGCTTCTAATTCCTGTTTTTGCCAGTTGCGTGGACCAGAATTTTGATAGACACCCACAAGACCTAATAAGGAACCGTTATAAACAATCGGAACTACTAGATAAGCCCGGACTTTGAGGGGCGCTAACACATCTAATAGTGCCTGGGCTAAACCCTTGGTCTCAATATCATTAACGGCATAATAAGGTTTATAGTTACCCTCAGTAATGGTGTAGTCCCAGTTAAGAGAAGTTTCGGCCTTTGGCCAGTTTACATCCACTGACTCGACGACAACATGTCCACTCCAATCAGGATTGAAAGCATAAACCATTACCCGATCGGCTTGAAAAGTTGCCCGAATTTGATGGGACAGACCTTGCATCAACTGCCGAGCCTCTAAATCGATCGTATTCAGTGGATCGCGATTTTGGACTAATTGTAATAAAGGTAAGCTCGGTTGAATAGCCAGAGTTAATTCTAACGAGATTTGAGCTAAAAAGTTAATTTCGCCTTCTGTCCATTTCCGGCTCTTGCTGCACTGCTGAACGCAAAGCAAACCCCAAGTTTCTGCTAGGCCATAGCCATTAGCAGCATTAGAATACGCACTCAACAAAATTGGAAAAGTAATTTGCGATCTAACTTGCAATGTATCCAGTAGTTGTTTTTGATAAGGAGAAACCTGAGGAGTATCACTTTCTACTTGGATATAACGCTGGAGAGCGTATTCGGCTAGGGTACCTGCCCCAAATCCCATGAGGGCTAATTCACTACCTATACCAGGGGTGTAACCATTACGCACAGCTTCTGCGAGTATCTTACCGGCCTGAGCATCAATCGCCTGACAAACCAGTACCCGATCGGCAGCTAAAATTGTCTGAAGTTCTCTAACAGCATTGCTTAGAGCGACCTCTGTGGTTGGTGCCTGACGAATTTTAGTGACGATCTCATGGATTTGCGACTGAGTGACGTTGTTCACGGTAGCAGTATTATTATTGAGGGGTACTGATCGATCATAGTCCTTAGATACCTGAATTTGAGTATCAATATTGATAGCTGTTTCTTGCAGTTCTGTAGGGGCGTTATTTTTATTCTTAAACATTAGTTAGCACTCCGCTTAGTTGGTAGTAAAGATTTAAAGATTCATCGCGTGAAAGATTTGGGGTAAATCAATTAATACCCACATTTGATGCTGGTCATCCAGGAAGTAGCCGCTTAGCAGTGACCGCATTGGTGGTGGAAATATACCTTCATCTAGAGGTAAAGCTAAGGTCGAATTATAATTAACGACCGAAAGCGTGCGATCAACTAGTAAACCAATAGTATTAGCGCCCGACTGCACCATCAATACTTTCGATTGAGGCGTGGGTGTTAGATAACTACCCCCCATCAAATATGTCAGATCCGCCACCCAAGTAGACTTGCCTCGCCAGTTTATAATTCCCAACAAATGAGCTGGCATTTGCGGTACTGGCAAAATTTCTTGAGGTTGAATCTCCACTACTCCTTGCAGGCTACCTAAAGATAAAAGAGCATGGACATCTGCTTGAAAAATCAATCCTAAAAACCTTTCGCCGACATCGGATTGCAACATGCCCGGCGCTGGTTGATGATCGCCAGCGCTGACTCGCTGAAGTGCTGAAGAATTCATAGAAGCTTGATTAACTGGTTCACAGTTTGAATTAAAACTTGCTCGTCTACCGATTTGCTCAAATAAGCATCTGCACCACTCATGGTGCCCCAGGTACGATCGATCTCTTTATCTTTGGTAGAATAAATCACAATCGGAATGGACTGAGTAGCAACATCATCTTTCAGTTTGCGGCACAGCTCAAAACCACTTTCTCCCGGCAAAATTACATCTAGTAAAATCAGAGAAGGTTTCTGCTGCTTCAGACGTATTTCAGCTTCCTCACCACTGGTAACACCCAATACCGA
>JAGVCD010000147.1 GCA_020059425.1 Chamaesiphon sp.
GATAAAACCTTTTTGGCTTCTTCTTGACCAATGACATGATCATCTAGATATTGCTTCAGATCACGGGGTTTGGGCATTTGGCTGACCGTCATCGGCAGCGTCGATTCTTTCTTTTTACGGGGTTCCGATCGAGCTGGTTGATGAGACATGTTGCCATGGCCTTCTAGCAACTCCTCATCCAAAATCTCGTTACATAATTCGACGCATTCATCACAAATATAAACTCCTGGCCCCGCGATTAGCTTTCTAACTTTATCCTGAGACTTACCACAAAAAGAGCATTTGAGATGTGCATCGAATTTAGACATAATGTGCCTCTAACAAAAAATGAGGGGAAAACCAGCCATCAAACACAAATTAAACCACTAGCTCTAGAGCCACTGGCTTGCTGATAACTTCATCGATGAGTCCGTAAGCTTGCGCTTCGTCTGACGACATGAAGAAATCTCGCTCTGTATCAGCAGCTAATTTATCGAGGGGCTGACCAGTATGGTGAGCCAAGATTTCATTTAGCTGACTCTTGTTATAAAGAATTTCTCGCGCTTGGATTTCAATGTCGATCGCTTGACCCTGAGCACCACCCGAAGGCTGGTGAATCATAATTCGGGCACTGGGCAAACACATTCTTTTACCAGGGGCACCACTAGCTAACAAAAAAGCCCCCATACTGGCAGCTAAACCATAACAAATCGTTCTCACATCGGGGCGAATGTGCTGCATGGTGTCATAAATTCCCATACCCGCCATGACCGAACCACCGGGAGAGTTGATGTACAGCTGAATATCTTTTTCAGGATCTTCTGCTTCTAAAACCAACATTTGGGCAATTAGGGAGGTGGCGATCGCATCATCCACCTGAGTACCCAAAAAGATGATGCGCTCTCGCAGCAACCGGGAATAGATATCAAAAGCTCTTTCGCCTGTGCCAGATTGCTCTACCACCATGGGAATGATAGTCCCAGTTCCAGAAAATATTTCTGATTGGGCAAAAATGCTCGAAGGATAATCGGAGTGTTGAGATATAAACATTGGAACGATAGTCAAAAGAATTAAAAATTTAGCCAGCAGTGAGATCCAATATCATCAAAATCATGTCATCCAGTTTATCTGGAATGAAACTGTTTTGACATACTTTCGGTGTCTTTCATTACTTAAGTTATATCGCAACATCTAGATCTTGGTGGCAGACACAGATCTGAATTGGTATCAAATTAAGATACATTTCAGACCCATGTTACCGATAATTTCCGTCATTGATAGCTAGTTTTTATTCAGCTACAACTTCGGCTTCTACCTCAACAGCTTCGTCTTCAGCCGGATCTTCCTTGGGCAAAGAACCAACTGGCACCAGTGTTACTTCGCTTTTAGACTGCAACCATTCTAAGACTTTTTCTTTAGTCATGTCTTCAATTACAAAAGCGCGTAATTTATCTTCTATCACATCTCCTTGTAACTGCTCGCGAATAGTGGCACATTTAGCATCAATTTCAGCTGGTTCAACGCTGATTTTTTCTTGCTTGGCAATCTCAGCGATCGCCAAAGCTTCCTTCAGGTTTTTGATCGCCTCTGGTCGGCAATTTTCCTTCATTTTAGGAATGCTTTCGCGGGTGAAGAGCTGATTGACATCCATACCGTATTGGCTAAATTGCTGTGCCATCATCTGCAAGATGTTGCCAGTTTCTTGGTCAATCATGGTTTCTGGCGGATCAACTTCCACGATTTCGACCAAAGCGGTAGAAAGCGCTGTGCCAATATTGGATTTGGTGCCGTCTGCTGCTCGATCGGCAAACTGCTTGGTCAAAGATTCTCTTAAAGCATACAAGGTGGCTTCTTCGCTAATCTCTTGGGCAAAGTCATCACTTAAGTCTGGCAATTCTCTGGTTTTGAGGTCTTTAACGGTGACATCAAAGCTGGCTACCTGACCGGCCAAGTCTTCCCGAGCGTAGTCGGCGGGGAAGGTGACTGGAATAGTCTTGGCTTCGTCTATTTTCATCCCCACAATGCCATGCACTAGGTCAGCAATAAATCGATCGACCGATAGTTCTACTTCAGCATCAGTAGCTTGAGCGCCCTTGATTTCTTCGCCATCAGCTGTTTTGCCACTGTAATCGACTACGGCCACGTCATCTAGCTGCGCACCGCGACTGGTAACTGGAACCAAAGTAGATTTTTCGCGCTGACGCTCGGCCAAGAACTTATCGACCGCATCAGCCTCGGCTACTTCTTCTTCGGCGGTGACTTTGAGTTTTTGGTAATCTCCCAGCTTCACTTCGGGCGGTACATCTACAGCCGCTTTAAAAGTAAAAGGTTGATCGACCTTAAAATTAGCGATTAAGTCATCGAACTCCGAGACAATCTGATAATTGCCCAAAGCCGGAACATCAGCTTCTTTGATGGCTTCAGGCAGAATCTTCTCTAACAGGCTTTCGATCGCCATAGCCTTGATCTGTTGCGCACCAAACCGTTGAACAATCATCTGGCGGGGCACTTTACCTTTCCGAAAGCCAGGGATATTGGCATTGCGTATTAAGTTTTGGATGGCCTGCTCGTGATAGATCTTTGCTTGCTCGGCTGGCACTTCTATCTGCAAGCCAACTTGACTGTGTGCGAGCTTTTCCTGGGTAACTTTCATGAGGTATATACTTTACAAGAGCAAATCGAGTTGGGCTGTGGCAAACTGCCAAGCGGCTGACATGTTAACACAAAACTTGTACTCACATGATTTACTGGTGTGAGCAGGACATTTCAGCGCACTGACAAATCGCCATCATCGCAGACTAGATAGTACAATTATGGCAAAAGACAACTCGATTTTAGCGACCTAAATATTTTTGCAAAGAGGAAATTTCATTGTCTGGTTCTTATCGCGTAGCCATTTTAGGCGCAACTGGAGCAGTTGGAGAAGAATTACTCACCCTTTTGGCCGAGCGAAACTTTCCGATCGCCAGTTTAAAGTTACTGGCCTCCGCTCGATCGGCTGGCACAAAAATTAAGTTTCGTGACCAAGAATTAACCGTTGCAGAAGTTACCAACGATAGCTTTCGCGATGTGGATTTGGTATTAGCTTCGGCTGGTGGCAGTATTAGCAAACAGTTTGCGGCGATTGCGGTGGCCGCTGGAGCCGTGGTAGTAGATAACTCCAGTGCTTTTCGGATGCAGTCC
>JAGVCD010000092.1 GCA_020059425.1 Chamaesiphon sp.
GCTTGCACATTGGTTAGTTGCAAAGTAGCCAAACTAGATTGAATAAAATTAATCTTTTTCGCCGTAGAATCCACCACCGTCACCGCCCAATCTGGCCGACAAATAGCGATCGGAATCCCTGGAAAACCACCACCGGTGCCTAAATCAATCACTGACCCTGACAAATCGCTAGCTAAATCTGTGGCGACAATTGGTTGCAAAGAATCCCATAAATGTTTTTCCCAAAAAGCCTCTGGCTCTAGGATTCTGGTCAAATTAAGGCTATGGTTGGCAATGTTAATTAAATCGTAAAACTGCTGAAACTGTTGCAATTGCAGGTCAGTTGGTTGCCAGTTAAGAGTCTGTTGCCACTGATCGAGAAGGTGCGGTAGTTGTGGAGACATTAGTTATAGAACCTGCTGTTTTAATACACCATGATCGATCGACCAACAGCGATCGGCAATCCCTACCAGGTCACTGGCATCATGGGTCACGACCAATAATGTCCATTTAGCCTTGAGCTGTGCCAATAGATTGACCACCTGTTGACGCATCGACCAGTCTAAACCCGCTGTTGGTTCATCTAACAATAAAATTGCTGGCTGCCGAATTAATTGCACGGCCAAGGCCAAGCGCCGTTGTTGCCCACCACTCAAGTCGTGGGGCGACTTGGCCAGCGCTAGATCTCCTAGACCCACCGCTGCCAAAGCTTGACTAATATGTTCACTACCCAATTCTGGATGACCAAGGCGTAGTTCTTCTAAAATAGTGTTGGCACAAAAATGCCGCTCGGGGAACTGGAAAACCAAGCCAGCCATTTGTTGTAAGCTTTCTGTGGTTAAGTTCTGATTGCGCCAGGCGATCGATCCAGCTGTTTGTTTGGCCAACCCAGACAGTATTTCTAGCAAAGTACTTTTTCCCGATCCGCTGGGACCAATCACTAAGCCTAACTGTTGCGGAGCCAACTCCAAGCCCACGGACTTTAAGATCGGTTGGGGAGTGGCAGGTGGATGATAGGTCAGATTATTGAGGAGCAGCATTAATGGTGGGATTGGTATCTTCATTTAAGATACACTACCAAGCCCTCATCTCCACTCAATCCCTCATCTCTGCTCAATCCCACAGCCGCCGACCTTCACTGGTGCGCAGTCGTTGATCAGCATCAAGCAGCAACTCGGGAATTTTCAACTGTTGCGGGCAACGGGGTAAACAATCACCACATTCATTGCAGCGATTACCCTTAGTACCAGGAAACCAATGGCCAGCATTTTCCAGCATCCGGTATCGGTACTGACCATAGGCAGTCATCTCATAGGCCACATCTAAATTTCGCAAGCGCAGAATTTCCGGAATGTTAATATCGGCGGGGCAGGGCAAACAGGCGTAACATTGACCACATAGATCGCCGCCTAATTGCTGAGCCAATTCTTGCTCTAAGAGATCTATCACCACTATTTCTGCTGTTGTCAGAGCTTCAGACTGGTCGGATACGGCTAAAGGTGCAGTTAGTTCCGCTGGATATGCTGCCCCCAGGCTTAGCGTTGTGACCCTTGGATCACTCAGTAGCCAGCGATAAGTGAGCGCCAAAGGGCTAAACGGCTGGCATAATTCTTGCAATTTAGCTGAAGGAGTAAATAGTTGACCGCCTTTATCGGCTGGGGAAATAATAAAAATCCCCATATCTTGAGACTGAGCCAAGGCGATCGCTGGTGCTAGTCGTTGGAAAAAATAGTAATAGTGGAGATTAACAAAGGAGAAAATCCCAGTATTGATCGCGGCTGAAACTAAATCTAGGCTGCCGTGAGTGGAAAAACCAATATGTCTAATCCAACCCCGTTGGGTGGCCTCTTGCAGTACTGGCAGACAATGATCGATCGACCAATTTAAATGCTCTGGAGTATTAATGCCATGAATCGCTACACAATCGATATAGTCAGTCTGCAAACGTTGGCGAGAGGTTTCTAAGGTTTGCCACACCTGTTGCGGATCATTGGTGGGCAAAATTTTGGTAGTGATATGTAAATCGGCACGAGCTAAACCGCGCTGGAGGGCTAGTCCTAAATATTCTTCACTCTGACCATAGCTCGGTGCTGTTTCCAGATGATTAATGCCCAGGGCTACCGCCTCTGCCACTGTTTGATAAAATACTTCGGCTGAACTCAAGCAGCGCATTGTCCCCAACGAAAACCGGGACAATAACAGCTCGGTACGGCCAAAACGGCGGTAATGCAAACTAGCTCTCCAAGCGGTATCCACCCCGCTTAATTAAATCAGAAGGTCGCAAATCAGAAATAAAACTGCGAAAAGCCTTTCTTTCTTCTTCATCAGCATCCCGATCTACTGGAATTGAGGCATCGGCGATCACTTCTTCCATCACCCAAATTGAAGCCTTAGAACGCACTGCCAGGGCGATCGCATCGCTCGGACGAGCATCTATTTCTTGGCTAACTCCATTTTGGACAATCACAATCACCGCGTAAAAAGTGTTGTCTTGCAGAGAGTTAATGAGCACTCGATCGATATGCACATTGCAACTTTCCAACATGTTAATGATCAGGTCGTGAGTGAAAGGCCGAGGAGGAGTTTGCTTTTCTACAGCATTAATGATTGCCTTGGCCTGATCTTGACCGATATAAATTGGCAAAGCCCGCCGTTCTGATGCATCTTTTAATAAGATAATCGGACTCCGTGATACCGCATCTAGTGCGATCCCAGCGACCTTCATTTCAATCATTGACTTTACCTCTATGGCTAGAATAGTAGTGAATTTTTTAATAATTTAAAGCGGATCTCGTGTTTCACATTCCAGCAATAGGACGGACTGAGGAGTATGAGGCAGAGCAATGTACTAATCATGACTTAGGAAGTGTACAATCGACCTTAGCCGTTTGACTGAAAATAACTGAGCGTAAATGTTTACAGGATTGATTCAATCACTGGGGAAAATCCGAACTTTGGCTGACGACCGAGTAGAGATTGTGATCGATGTTAGCCAGGCCAGCGTAATTCTAGCAGATTTAGCGATCGGTGATAGCGTTGCAGTAAATGGAATCTGCTTGACTGCTGAAAGCATTACGGGAAATGGTTTTGTGGCAGCAGTATCACCAGAGACCTGGCGGCGCAGTACGTTAGGCTTACGTAGCCAAGCTACTCACCGAGTTAATCTCGAAACTTCACTCCGGGCTGGGGGCAAAATTGGTGGCCATTTTGTGACTGGTCATGTAGATGGCTGGGGTCAATTAGCAGAAGTACAGCAGTCGGCAGCAGCATGGGAAATGACATTTACACTGCCACCACCCCAAAATTGGCAAGAACCAATGGAGAAATACATTGTAGCTAAAGGTAGTGTGGCGGTGAATGGCATCAGCTTAACTATTGCCAACTGTGCAGTAGATTGGTTCACCGTCGCGGTCATTCCGCATACTTATAATTCTACCAATTTAGCTGACTTGGTAGTGGGTGATTTGGTTAATTTGGAAGGAGATGTTTTAGGGAAATATGTCGAACAGCTCTTGCGTTATTCCCATATTCAGCAATCTATTGAGCCAGATATCACCTTGGATTTTTTGAATACTCATGGTTATAGCTAGATATAGTTATAAATACCTAATAACATTTCAACCCTGAACAAAAATAATTCGTTAAATAGTTCATCCCTGAGCAGCCTATCGATCAAATTCTTTTGGTCATGGCTGAACGAAAACGGCTAGACTAAGTAGGCTGTTGTTGACGACCTAGATTGATGAGTGCAGAAATTATTTGCGTGGGCACTGAATTATTGTTGGGTGATATTCTTAATAGCAATGCTCGGTATTTAGCTCAACAATTAGCAGATCTGGGTATTGCCCACTATCATCAGTCGGTAGTGGGAGATAATCCTGGTCGCATTCAACAGGTCATGCAAGTGGCGATCGATCGACAGGCCAAGGTATTAATTTTTACGGGTGGCCTCGGCCCGACCCCTGATGATCTGACGACAGCGACGATTGCCGAATTTTTTCAGACCCCCTTAGTTGAGCATCTCTCGGTGGTAGCCGATATTGAGCAGAAATACGCCCAACGGGGACGAGTGATGACTGCCAATAATCGCCGACAGGCACTCCAACCGCAAGGTGCCGAGATTTTGCCTAATCCTTTGGGCACGGCACCAGGCATGATGTGGCAGCCACAATCGGGCTTGATTATTTTGACTTTTCCCGGTGTCCCGCGTGAAATGTACCGGATGTGGAAAGATTCTGCGGTGCCCTATTTAAAGGCCAATGGTTATGGTCAGGAGCAAATTTTTAGCACTAGCTTAAGGTTTTGGGGTGTTTCGGAATCAGCCTTAGCCGAAAAGGTCGATAAGTTTATTCAGATGAGCAATCCGACAGTAGCGCCCTATGCGGGTGCTGGAGAAGTTCGTTTGCGAGTCGCCACTAAGGCGGCTACAGCGATGGCAGCAGCGGCAGTGATTAACCCTATAGCGGCGGCTATTATTGAGCTGGCGGAAGGACATTATTACGGCACGGATACCGATAGTTTAGCGAGTGTGGTCGGTCAATTGTTGTTGGCCAAACAGCAGACTTTAGCTGTGGCAGAATCTTGTACTGGTGGGATGTTGGGTAAGCTTTTGACCGATATTCCAGGCAGTTCAGCATACTTTAAGGGCGGGGTGATGGCCTATGCTAATGAAGTTAAGGTCAAAATGTTGGGGATTGAGACGGAGTTGATCGAGACCCAGGGCGCAGTGAGTTCGGTGGTGGCGGAGCAAATGGCGATCGGCATTAAAACCCAAATTGGCACCGACTGGGGAATTGGCATCACCGGGGTGGCTGGGCCGGGGGGCGGAACGGCGGAAAAACCAGTGGGCTTGGTTTATATTGGGCTGGCGCGTCCTGATGGTGGGGTGGAGTCGATGAAGTATCGACTGAGTAGTCATTTCGATCGAGATTTAATTCGTCAGATGTCGGCGCAGCAGAGTTTGGATATGCTGCGGCGCAGACTTTTGAAAATTTCCGGGTAGTACACTCTCTAAATTTCCTTTTGCACAGGGGGACTTTTGGCCTTGGCTACCGACTCATATAAAGCTGCATAATCACTGTCGGCTAGCCCCAGAGCGATTGCCTCTCGTAAGATTTCTTGCAATCCTTGAATGCCAGCTAGATTCAGACTTGGGGCGGAGGTGGCGAATAGATCTAAATCTTTAGCCAGATGCTTAGTGGGGAAGTTGGGGTGGTCGTACTGTCGATCGATCATCCGGTTCAATTTTTTATCGAAGGTCGGAGCATACAAAGCACTGGATCGCAAAATATCCATAAATGCCTCGGTGGCCACGCCCTGTTGTTGCAGATAGGCCAAACTTTGGGCAAAACCGGTGGTCAAAGCAGCAATCATTTGGTTCAATGCTAGTTTCAAGGCGGCGGCGCTGCCTACATCACCAATCAATAATGGATTCGGGCCCAAATTTTGTAATAGAGGTCGCACTCGATCAAACAAAGCTGGTGTTGCTCCTACCATCATCAGCAATTGGCCAGTGGTGGCTTCGGGAATACTACCGAGCACCGGAGCTTCCAAATATTCACCTCCCGCTTGCTGAACTTGCTGCGCCAACTGTTGGCTTTCGATGGGGGCGATCGTACCCATTTGGAGGATGGTTTTTCCGGGCAATAAGCTGAGGTGAGGGCTCAAAATTGTATCGATCGCGGAGGCATCAGTCAGCATCAAAAATATGTAATCGCCATGATCGATCGCTGCCGCCGGATTTTGGGCTATTTGAGCACCAGTGAGTGCTGCCAACTTACTAGTAGTGCGATTGTAAGCCATTAAGTGACAGCCAGTATTGACCAGCCTTTGAGCCATGGGCAAACCCATTAAGCCCGTACCCATAAAACTTATTTTCATGATGCTTGGTAAATGTTCTCTTTTTGTGCAGTGAGGGGCATCATAGCAATGAATGGTTCAGGATCATCTCTCCTGATGGCTGAATAATACATTCAATTATTTCAATGATGGCTACTTGCCAGAGATCAATCAGCTTTACTAGTTACTGGAACATTGAATGCTGACAGCCCAAGATAAAATTACTCCATCAACTAATCATCTCCAAGATTTTTTGCGTCAACTGCAACGGGTGAAAAATAATTTTTTTACGGGCAGTTTAATTGTTCATTTGCATAATAATAGTAGTTGCTTAGTATTTAACTTTTATTTAGGTCGGCTAAGCTGGAGCGGTCGTAGCTTCGGGCAATTTGATAGTTGGCGGCGACATTTAGGGGCGATCTCTACGCAGGTTTCTGGAGTGGAAATAAATGCATTGGCCGCTGTTTACCAGCCTGAATTGGTATCATCAACTTTGATTAATTTGTTGGCAAAACAAAAAATAAATCGGAGGCAATTACAGGAAGTTATTGCTAGTATTTTTGAAGAAAATTTATTTGATGCTATTCAATTTGCTTGTGTCGGTGACGCTCCTTTTCACTATGAGTGGATTTCTAGCAGTGAAAAAGTTAAAGCTTTAGCTCCGACTTTGCCTTTATTATCGATTAAGTCACATGTCAAAAGTGCCTTTGAAAAATGGTTACTATGGCAAGGGCGCGGTTTTGCCACCGTTTATACTAATTTACCAATTCAGATTATTGATTTGGAACACACTGCCGAGTTAACCCTAACGGAAAGACAGCAAAAGTTGTTACCGTTTTTATTGGAAGGAACCAATCTTCGCACTCTAGCAAATTCCTTGCGTCAACCAGCTCACAGTTTGGCGGAAACTTTGCTACCTTTAATTAAAAATGACGTAGTTAATCTTGTTCCGCCGACAGCTATAAATGCTGAAATATCTAGCAATCTTTCCAACTCGCTAGATGCCTCTGATTTTTTGGAAGATCACAATTTCACCTCTCTATTTCCGCCCACGGTGGTGAAAATAGATAATTGTGAGACGAAAAAATCATTAATTTTTTGTATCGATGATAGCGAAGGAGTCTATCATCGCTTGCATGATATTTTGATTCCTCATGGATATCAGATTATGGGGATTCAAGATTCTACCCAAGCCATTCCTGCTTTAATTAAAGCGAAACCAGATCTGATTTTTCTGGATTTGATTATGCCGATCGCTAATGGCTATGAAATCTGTGCCCAAATTCGACGAACTCCTTCGCTTGCTAAGGTGCCAGTAATTATTCTGACGGGCAAGGATGGCTTGATTGATAAATTTCGGGCGAAAATGGTAGGTTCCAATGACTTTATTACCAAGCCGATTAATCCTGAAGCTGTGTTGAAAACATTGTTTTTTTATTTGCCGGTCAAGTAAATAAGAGTAGTGGCCAACTTTAGCCTATGTATTTTTTGCTAGACTGATAGCTTCTAGGCCACATAAGGGCATGATATATATGATAGTTAAGATGATATTCACTACTATATAATTAGGTAATTGCTGGAGCTTACTCTATGAGTGCAGGTTCGACTGAAATCGCAAATAAGGTAGGGGTAGATCTTAAAGGGGTTATTGGTGAAATTCAGCGACTGCGTGTAGCTGGTTTCACTGGTAAATTACTCATTGAATCTATAGATAATAATTTTTGCTTTGCATTAGTATTTCGTTTGGGACGATTAACTTGGCTGAGTAGCAATGCAGATCCGTCCAAATACTGGCGACGACAATTAATAAAATATCAATCAGATTTACCCCGAGATTGGTTAAATATAGTTTCAGATATACAAGATCCGTGGGCAAGTGCTACGGAGCTAGCCGATTCTATGATTGAAGGGGCGATCGATCGCCAGCAATTAACCGCCGCTCTGACAGCCGTAGCGATCGAGGTTTTCTTCGATCTGATTCAGTTGAGTAAGCTCCTCAACACTCCGTTTGTGTGTACTAGTTCCACCAATAGTGAGCAAGAGCAAAATGGTGAGGATACTGAAGACCAGGACGGTAGTCGATCGATTGTTTTCCTGCCCATGATCGAAGTTGAGTTATTGCTCAAAACAGCTATTCAAAACTGGCAAGAATGGCAATCGGTTCACTCGGCGGCCTTCTCTCCTAATCTTTTTCCGGTAGTGCAAAAACCAGAACTGATTGCCGCTTGGCCGGAAGGCATTAAAAAGGCCATTTTGATTTCGATCGATGGTTCCGAAACAATTCGAGATATTGCTAGTCGGCATGGTCAACCACTGCTTGGACTATCCACTGCTTTGATCCAGTTGTTACAAGATGGAACTATTGCGCTATTCAAGTTTCCGAGGTCACCTCAATCGACAGTACCTACTGTCTCGACAGTAGCCAAAAAAGGGGTGACTATTGCCTGTATTGACGACAGTCCGCTGGTCTATCAGAGCCTCAAGAAAATTTTGGAGGAGAATGGCTACGACTGTTACGGCATCCAAGAGCCCTTAACAATCATGCCAAAATTAATTAGAAATAAGCCAGATTTTATTTTTCTGGATTTGCTGATGCCGATCGTCAATGGCTATGAAGTCTGCGGCCAAATTCGCAAAACTCCTAGTCTCAAAGACATTCCAGTCGTGATCTTAACGGGTAAAGATGGTTTGGTCGATCGGATGCGATCAAAGTTGGTGGGTTCCACGGATTTTATGTCCAAGCCAGTATCTAGTGAAAGTGTATTAAAAATGTTGGAAAAATATTTACCTATTAGGAGTCAATCATGAGTCAGGTTTTGATCGTTGAAGATAGTAAAACTGAGATGGAAAAACTCAAGCGCTGTCTAGAAAAAGGTGGCTA
>JAGVCD010000212.1 GCA_020059425.1 Chamaesiphon sp.
GCCGTCAGTCCATAATCACCAGTTACCATCGTCACTTTAATACCCGCCGTATGACAGCGATCGATCGCCTCGGGTACTTCGGGGCGGGGCGGATCGAACATCGCCACCAACCCAATGAAAATCATATCTTGTTCTAGATCCTGAGCCTTTAAATCCAGCAGTTCCTGGCTCCCTTGGCGAGCAGCGAGTCCCAAGACGCGAAATCCCTGCCGGGCTAAATCATCATTCGCTTGTACGATCTGCTGCCAAAGATTTTGGGTTAGCTCCTGCACCTTACTATCTTGCAGCATGGCCTGGCAGTGTTTCAGCACTTCTAGCGGGGCACCTTTGGTGAAGGCCAGATAGGGCAAATCATTTGACCATCTCTGCTGCTTGCCAATTCAACACCACTGTCATCATTCGCCGCCGCGAATCAAACGGAATTTCTCGCAAGCGCGGTAATTGCTGTTGACGCTGGGCTAAATTCAACCCCGCTTTGGCGGCAGCTACTAGTAGTGCCGCTTCGGTGGGGTCGCCGATTTCTTGCCAGCGGCTAGGAGCATTGAGGTGAATGAGTTTGGCGTTGGAGCACAGCGCCGATCCCAACAGCAATAGATTTACTTGCTCGATCGCGATCGAGTTAGCGGGTAGATCGACCTTCCCACTGGTTGGATCGTAGCCTGCACCTGTGACCTCAATCGGCAGATGATCGATCGCTGGCGTGGCTGGGAAATGCGGCGGCGGCAACCACAGATAACGCACGGTCATTTCATTTTTGGTCAATGTGCCAGTTTTATCGGTGCAAATTACCGTGGTCGCGCTGAGGTTTTCCACCGCCGACAGTCGGCGCACTAAGGCGTTTTTTCGAGACATCCGCTTGACCCCCAGCGCCAATGCCAATGTGACAGTGGGCAGTAATCCTTCCGGTACATTGGCTACGATAATCCCGATCGCAAAAATAAAGCTCTCGGTAATATTTAGCCCAATTAAAAAATAACTGAGCAAAAAAACTGTAATGCCCATGCCAATGGCGATCGCCGTGATGATTCTGACAATTCGGGCAATTTGTACTTCTAAGTTACTGGGGGCGCGCTTTACCACTGTAGTTAGATGGGCGACCTGTCCAAACTCAGTCTGGGCACCAGTAGCATACACTACCGCCACCGCCCGTCCGGCGGCTACTGTCGATCCGGCTAACACTAAGTTAGCTATTTCGGAGGGATTGACCCGCTCTTGCAAGGGCTGTTCTCCTGGTCGGAGTAGGGTTTTACCACCGCGAATCGGGACAGCCTCGCGTAGTCTAATGGGGTAAGCACTGCGCGCCACCGGCAACGACTCCCCAGTCATGACCGATACATCGATCGATAGACTTTCGGCAGACACTAAGCGGGCATCAGCAGAGATCCGATCGCCCTCTTCCAGTTCCATCACATCGCCGCGTACCAACTCCCGCGCCGGAATTTGCTGGAGTTGACCATTCCGCTTCACTTTGACCTGCATGGGCAATACTTTTTTTAAGGCTGCTAAAGCTTGCTCGGCTTGAAACTCTTGCCAGAAGCTAAAAATGGCGTTAATCCAAATTACTGCCCAAATTGCCCAACCCAGTTCGGGGGTGCGGGAAATAAATGCTAAGGTGCCTGCTACCCAGAGCAGTAAAGCCATAAAATGAGTCAATTGGTCAGTAAACCGCAGCCACAGTGGTCGCTGGGCGGGTTCGGGTAATTCATTGGCCCCAAATTGTTGCAATCTGCGGATTGCTTCATCCCCAGATAAGCCGTTCTCATTACTACCCAATGACTGATAAGCGGCTTCTACGGGTAATGCCCAAATTGGTGCAGGAGATGATGTCATGTTCGGTTCTGGCTTGAACACAACATCTTTGAGGCTAGATCGATGAGTTGAGGAACTTGTGAGGGTAATGTAGTAATCTAATTGCAGCAATTCTCAATTTTGAACTTGCCCCCTCTTTATGATTCACGCAAGAGGTCTATTAGAATTTTTGCTAATTTTTTGCCCGTGACGTAGGTCAACCAGCACTTGTAAGCTATGATAGTGTAGACGTAAGAATTATTTTCGGCTGTGAAATTCAAGTTGTTAATCGACAAATGTTTCTCCGGATTTAAGCTACTCTTTTACACTGTTTGATTTTGGAGAACACTCATGTCGATATATGTTGGAAATTTGTCCTACGATGTTACTCAGGACGATCTGAAGCAAACCTTTGCTGAATATGGTACTGTCAGCCGCGTGCAACTCCCCACTGATCGGGAAACTGGCCGGATGCGGGGTTTTGCTTTTGTAGAAATGTCTTCAGACGCTGAGGAAACGGCAGCGATCGAAGCCCTCGATGGCGCAGAATGGATGGGTCGTGATCTGAAAGTCAATAAAGCCAGACCTCGTGAAGAAAGAGGCGGTGGTGGCGGTGGCGGCGGTTGGGGAGGCGGCGGCGGTGGTGGTCGTCGTGGTGGCGGCGATCGCTACTAATTCCTCGACTTTTTGATCAATTAATAATTCATCAAGTGAAGTAAGGCAGAGTACAGAAATGACTCTGCTTTTTTGGGCTTATCGATCGCCAATCAGATCAAAATTCTGAGCCCCCAGAACAGCTTCTGTCTGCACATAATACTTAAATTCCAGCAAGTTATAGAAAGGATCTTCTAAAAAGAAAGCATAATGCTCCGTGACTTCGCCCAAAAAACGTTGCTTGGCAGACTGGCGATAGACTAGTTTCTGGGCGGTCGCTCGTTGCTCTAATTCTTGCCACATGTCCAGATGCGGAAAAACTATGCCAAAATGTCTTGGATAAACACCCCGCTGAGCCGTCAGTGGCATATCAGTAATGTGTCCGACTAACTGGTGACCATACAAGCCCAAAATAATAGAGTTTTTGGTTTCTCTACCTAAGATACAGCCCAATCCTTGGACATAAAATTCCTTAGCCTGTGAGATATTCGCAATAGGGAAAGCTAGATGGAATATTGGTCGATCGTCTGATGAGAAAGCGGAGCTATCCAACATATCGTAATGGCAATGACTATGGATAATCTAGCGAATTTAGCTACTCCCTGGTTGGTAGCGATCGGCATCAATGTATTTTTACTAGGTGGCGCTTGGTTTTTACCCAAAAAATTGCTTACTCCTGCGGGCTTCTGGAATGCTGGGCTGCTGGGGGTAATTATTTGGGGTGGTTTAGGCTGGCGAGCTTATGTAGTGATGGTGGCTTATTTTATCGTGGGTTCTGGGGTGACCCAAATTGGCATGGCCGAGAAAGAGGCTGCAGGGATTGCAGAAAAGCGCTCTGGGGCGCGGGGGCCAGAAAATGTCTGGGGTTCAGCGTTGGTGGCGGCAGTCTGTGCCTTGCTAGCCTACGGGGTGGTGATTGCTAATTTGCCTAGTTATTGGGTTGGTTTGTTGACTTTGGCTTATGTGGCCAGCATGGCTACGAAGTTATCGGATACCTGTGCCAGTGAAGTGGGTAAAGCTTATGGTAAAACAACTTATTTAATTACTACTTTGCGATCGGTACCAAAGGGCACGGAAGGAGCGGTGAGCTTGGAAGGAACGATCGCTGGGATGGTGGGGAGTTTGTTGTTAGCTGCGATTGGCTATGGGTTAGGATTGATTTCGGTAGGTGGTTTAGGGATTTGTGCGATCGCGGCTGCGGTGGCGACGACAATAGAAAGTCTGATTGGTGCAACGGTTCAAGAGAAGTTGGATTGGTTAACAAACGAATTGGTGAATGTGATTAATACTTTTGTTGGGGCAGTTTGTGCTTTATTACTTGGTTTATTTATTTTGTAACAAATTATGAATATGGAAGTCATGGCACAGGCAACAGCATCAATGCAGTGGTTCAGACAGTCATCAGGATAGTCTTTTCTGGGTTTTGACATTCCCGTTGGCGTTTAATACCCGCCAGACCTCCTCAGCAGTTGGCGGTGGGAGTACGTCATATTGCAGTTATGATCAAGCCTGAAGAACAGAGCATAGGCCAATGAAATTACCAAAAAGAATCATGTTATTAGGTGCCGGTGAACTCGGCAAAGAATTTACGATCGCTGCTCAACGTCTTGGTCAATATGTAGTAGCTGTCGATCGATATGCCCAGGCTCCAGCCATGCAAGTCGCTGATGCTAGCGCGGTCATCTCGATGCTCAATGGTGACGACCTCGAACGGGTGGTGCAAGAATTTCAACCTGATATCATCGTCCCCGAAATCGAAGCCATCCGCACCGAAAAACTTCAGGAATTTGAACAGCGGGGCATTACGGTCATTCCCACCGCTAAAGCCACCGACTATACGATGAATCGCGATCGAATTCGGGAGTTAGCCCACCAGGAATTAGGTGTGCGAACAGCCAACTATGCCTATGCCAATACCCTAAATGAAATGGTAACCGCAGCAGCTCAAATTGGTTTTCCCAATGTCGTCAAACCAGTGATGTCTTCTTCGGGCAAGGGACAATCGGTAGTAAATAGTGCGGCGGATGTCGAACAGGCTTGGCAATACGCCATCGCGGGTTCTCGGGGTGATAGTCACAAGGTAATTATTGAAGAATTTATTAACTTTCAGCTGGAAATCACTCTGCTGACCATTAAGCAATGGCAAGGTGCCACGCTCTTTTGTGATCCGATCGGGCATCGTCAAGAGCGTGGTGATTATCAAGAATCTTGGCAACCTGCTGTTTTAAATGAGCAACAATTACTAGCGGCTCAATCGATCGCCATCCAAGTCACCGATGCCCTAGGCGGAGCTGGGATTTTTGGTGTGGAGTTCTTTGTCACTCAGGATGAAGTCATTTTCTCTGAGCTATCGCCCCGTCCTCACGACACCGGGATGGTCACCCTGATTTCTCAAAATCTCAATGAGTTTGAATTGCATTTACGAGCCATACTCGGTTTGCCCATTCCAGTAATTCGACAGCTCGGGCCTGCTGCCAGTGCCGTAATCTTGGCTACCAGTCAATCTGCCGATATCCACTTCACTGGTGTGGAAAAGGCTTTGGCCGAGCCGGATGTTGATATCAAACTGTTTGGCAAGCCAGATAGCCGTCCCTATCGCCGGATGGGCGTGGCGCTAGCCAGCGCGGCAACTATCGACCAGGCTAGACAAAAAGCGGCTACCGCAGCAAGCTTGGTACAGATAAATTCAGCGAGCTAGCCAGCGCAACAACTGCACTAGTTCCCAGAGTCGATCGATTTGACCTGTTTGGTTTTGATAAATTTGGCGGAGTTGTAAAACTTGGAGCTGCTGCTCCGCCATCACTAAAGGTGCCAAGTGTAAATGTTCACCATGGATAATGAATTTTTCCAAGACTGCATTTACGCGCATGATTTGGGAGCGACAACCCAATAGCCGGACGGCAATCATCCAGCAAACCACAGAAATCAAAATATTTACAACTAATATTACCAACATCACAAACCTGTTAGGGCATCCATTCTAAGCCAATCCCTACTCGACTGTCTTTACTTTCGCGCGCATTTTGAAATTGAATTTCCCCAGAAATCCGCAGCTGTTTGGTTAAGGCATAACCCGCTGTCAGCGTCGAAATGCCCACTTCTTCACTGGTGCCTAGGCCGACCCAGCTTTGTTGTAAGGCTATATCACCGCCGCCGCCGCGTGCAGGTACTAGCAATAACTTGATCCCTAGGTTGAAACCATCGCGATTATAGGTAGCGGATTCTAGATGCCGATAACCGACCACCGGAGACAAATTAATATATCCGCCCAACGGGAGCAGGTAGTAGTTAAGATCTGCTCCATAAGAATTAAACTGCGCCTGATTATTCCAGTTAGCATTGAGGGCTAGTCTTGTCCGATCGATCAACAAATCACTAATACCCACATCAAAACCACCAGCTTGATTATTAGCCGGATACTGCGAGTAGCCTAATCGCCACCTAGTCCGAAAACTGGGATCGTTCTGAATTTCGGCTCCCACATCCGGAATTTTTTGCAGCCACCGCTGCAATACTGGACTATTGCGAATAAGCTCGGGATCAATATCAATCCGTGGTGACGATAGTGTGTCCTGGGGCATATTTTGAGCAGTCACCTCATGGGTAACCAAAACCGCTGGCAACCACAGAAACCGCCATAAGATGGAGAGTTTTAAGCGCACAAGACCCTCAAGAAATGGAGACTTGGCTATTTTAACCGCAATCAATTCCCTTTAGAAAAATACGGATAGTCTAACTCAGTATTGATGCCAGCTGCGATAAGAGTAGTTGGTTCTGATGGCGAGTCGCTAAATCTTTGGCGCGGAACCAATCCTGGCTAGCAGCTGCAGCATTTTGCTGGTGATGCATTGCCCAACCGCGATAAAAATAACCATACTCATCGTTGGCATAGAGATCGACTCCTTCTTGCTCTTCCCACTTTTCGCCAAATTCAAAGCTGTACTTCGCCGCTGCCAAATCTGTTTGATAGTCAACAGCTAGTTTGCCCAGCACATAGTACAACGGTGGATACTGGGGACGCAGTTCGATCGCTTGGGCGATACTCCGCTGAGCCAGATCTAATTCACCTAAACAGGTCTGTACCAAACTCAAGTAGTAATGGGGATGGAAAAAATCGGGCTTGAGCTCGATGGAGCGCTGAAAATTATCGCGAGCTGCCGACAAATTATTCAAACGCATTTGAATGATCCCCCGGCTGTGGTGGGCTTCGGCTAAGTCTGGTTGGTGATCGATCGCTTGGTTATAGTCAGTTAATGCTGCATCATTTTGACCAGTGGTCATCAAAATTGCTCCTCTACCCAAATAAGCTTCGGCTTGCTTCGGATTTAGCTGCAGCGACTTCCTAAAATCAAGAGCCGCTTTCTCGGGTTCACCAGTTCGATAGAAAATTTTGCCTCGGTTACAGTACAACTGCGACCTCCGGCAATGCAACTTTTCCGCTCGGGCATAATGCTTTAAGGCTCCTTCATAGTCGCCTTTAGCCGCACTTAAATCGCCCAATAAACAAAACAATACAATCAGCCCAAACCAAATCACTACAGCCAAAATTGGAATGCCCAGCGCAAATGCTAAGCCGCCGCGCTGCCCACTCCAGAGCATGAGTAGCACCAGTAATGCCAATCCCCCATATGGTAAAAGTTTTGAATTCAACCGTCCACTCCTATCCAATATTTATAAATTTGTTTGTAAACATGGGCACTTGAAGTACCTGCTCACTGTCTAAGATTGTTTGAGGCCATAAATGCTACTTGCTAAAATTTAGCTTCGTTAGCTACCAGCTATTACTTTAGAGGTACTTACTCCCGTCCATCTGTAAAATATATATAGATATAATTACGATTTGTTAAGCATTAGCGAATTGATTTTGGTGTACAATCAGCTTTAGTGTTTACAACTGTTTACATTTCAACAATTTTACCTTGTAGAATTATGTTCTAAAGCTAAGAAAGTGACGGAAATCACCGCTAAGCAGTTGAATCTGGAAAAAGATTGAAACGCGAAGAATGAATCTTGTTTATCAAAACTTAGTCACAAATAATAGCTCATCCTGGAGTCTATCAAGTGTTCGACCAAATCACCGCTACTACTTTTGTCCGGATTTTATGCAACGTCTATCTATACTCCTGTATAGCTTTGCTAGGCTTTAGCTATCTTGGTTACTGGTTTCTTAATCAGCTAGAAGAATCACTGGAACAATCACAGCAAACCCATTAGCGCTGCTAACGACCGGCTCAATGGTTCACCAGCCTGTTATCTTGATGGGTGGTAGTTTTTTCGTCCACTTGCTATGAATAACGAACAAGAAGACTTTCAAATCTGCGATCAAGATTTGGATGAGATGTTACGCGATCGATATCTTCAGGCGGGATCGATCGCGGTAGATACCGAAACGATGGGTCTAAATTACCAGCGGGATCGACTGTGCCTAGTGCAACTTTGTGCACCAGGGCTAGTAACTATCATTCGGATTGCACCCGGTCAGACTAGCGCCCCCCATCTTCAGCAATTGATGAGCGCGGTGCACATTACTAAAGTTTTTCACTTCGCCCGCTTTGATGTAGCTCAACTTCGTCATCGATTAGGCATCGAAACCACTCCTATTTTTTGTACCAAAATAGCTAGTAAACTGGTTCGAACTTATTCTTCTAAGCATGGTTTAAAAGAACTGGTATTTCAGTTAGAGGGTGTGGAGCTAGACAAATCTTCGCAATGTTCGGACTGGGGTAATGCGGCCAATCTATCGGCGGAACAGTTGCACTATGCGGCCAACGACGTGCGCTATCTAATCAGCGTCAAAGACAAGCTAATTGAAATGCTCCAGAGAGAAGACCGCTGGCAGTTAGCTCAGGATTGTTTTCAGGCTTTGCCTGTCTTGATTTCACTGGACATCTTGCAGTACGGTGATATTTTCTCGCACCATTAAAACCATGCTCGCCAAAAGAATTTTGCCCTGCTTAGATGTGAAAGC
>JAGVCD010000130.1 GCA_020059425.1 Chamaesiphon sp.
CGTTCTACTTCGATCGTGAAGTCAACGTGACCAGGAGTGTCAATGATATTAATTCGGTGATCTTTCCAGCTGGTGCTGATTGCCGCAGCGGTGATCGTAATCCCCCGCTCCTTTTCTTGATCCATCCAGTCGGTGGTAGCGTTACCATCGTGAACTTCGCCAATCTTATGTACAACACCAGAGAAGTACAGAATTCGCTCAGTCGTGGTAGTCTTGCCCGCATCAATGTGGGCCGCAATCCCGATGTTGCGTACTTTTTCAAACGGGACAGTACGTGGCACAATTACCTCCTCAAGTCGTCGGTGGCCGTTAATTTAATGTTCTTTATACGATTGTATGCTTTTTGCGAAGAATCACAACGCATGTTTACCCTACCTGGTCAGAATCTACTTAGTAGCGGTAGTGAGCAAAAGCCTTGTTAGCTTCAGCCATTCTGTGGGTTTCTTCCCGCTTCCGAATGGCACTGCCAGTTTCGTTAGCAGCATCCATTAGTTCGTTAGCGAGTTTGCCAGACATCGACTTGCCTGCTCTTTGCTTGGCAAAGTTGATGAGCCAGCGCATGGCCAAAGCCGTGCCCCGCTCAGAACGAACTTCCATGGGCACTTGATAAGTGGCACCACCTACCCGCCGACCTTTAACTTCAACTAAGGGGGTAGCATTACGTACCGCCTTTTCAAAAGTTTCTAGTGGCTCGGTACCAGTACGCTCTTCAATAAGTTTCATGGCATCGTACATGATGTTCAGAGCGATCGATTTTTTGCCGCTTTTCATAATGCGCCGGACCATCATGCTGATCAGGCGGCTATTGTAGACAGAGTCCGCAGGGACTGGTCTTTTGGGAACTGTGGTACGACGAGACATATAGTTGGGCTAATTTAGCTGGAAAAAATTACTACTTAACCAAAGCTGAGTTGGGAATTCAGCGGTGGATACTTACAATATAAGGGCAATCTTAGAGCTGCCCACGTTGCTTTAAGACGAAGACAGGAACCCAAAAAAGGGCACCTGCTCAACGACGGGACAGCTGGTTACTAAATAGGAGACTACTTAGCAGCCTTCGGTCTTTTGGCGCCATATTTGGAGCGACCTTGCTTGCGATCCTTTACTCCAGAAGTATCGAGAGTGCCTCTGATGATGTGGTATCTCACCCCAGGCAAATCTTTAACCCGTCCGCCCCGAATCATTACGACGGAGTGTTCTTGGAGGTTGTGGCCAATACCCGGAATGTACGCTGTCACTTCAAAGCCTGAAGTTAAGCGTACCCGTGCTACTTTTCGCAAAGCAGAGTTGGGTTTTTTGGGAGTAGTGGTATAGACGCGGGTACAGACCCCACGACGCTGTGGGCATTGTTTCAATGCCGGAGACTTTGTTTTTACTTCGTAGTCTTCGCGCGCTTTACGAATGAGCTGTTGGATAGTTGGCATGAGTTACAGAATTGACAGCTCCAAAGGAGTTTCCAACTGTTGACAAATTATCAAAGTAGCAGATTAAAAAGCACCATGTCAAATCATTTGTGTTATTCCGTCAAAAACAATCATCAAATTGGTTGGGTATGTTATGATCAGAACTTTGTGAATAGCGCCAGCAACAGCTGAATAGAACATGATCAAAATCCGTCTCAAGAAGCAAGGTAAAAAACGCGAAGCCAGTTATCGAGTAGTTGCTTGTCAAAGCACCACCCGTCGCGATGGTCGGCCACTAGAAGAGCTGGGATTCTATAACCCTCGTACTCATGAAGTACGCCTGAACGAAGAAGGAATCAAAATTCGCCTCGGTCAAGGTGCTCAACCTACTGACACTGTGCGCAGATTGCTGGAAAAAGCAAATATTCTTCCTCCTACTGTGCGCGGCTAAGACCTAAATGACTGAACAATCCCTCAGCCAGAATCCTCAATATGACAAGCTGGTAGCTTTTTTGCTCCAGCCCTTGTTGGATGAACCAGAGGAACTGCGAATCAACTGTGAATATCTACCGGCACACGCTCGCGTCTGGGTGAGGATTGCCTTTCAGCCTGCCGATCGAGAGAAACTCTTGAATGGTAGTAGTCGTCATCTATACGCTATTAAAACTGTCGTGTCAGCGGCTGCTAGAATAGCCGGCCAATCGGTATATCTAGATATTTATGGCAGTGAATCTAGAGCGAGGGCGACCGGTGAAAGGTCTGATCGCCAGAGTCGCAGTGATGACCGTTCTAGTCGTCCGGCACGTAGCAATACTAGCCCTCCCCGTCGCGTAGACAGACCAATTCCAGCTACTGATAAATAATTGGCTTGGCTGTCATCATCCGTTCTAAGCTGATAAAGCCCGGGTAATGGTTTTTTTGGCTGGCGATGCCTAGAAAAATATGGTTGCCGGTATAGCGCTGAAAACGCGGTGAAGTGTTGATATAAACACAGGCGGTTTCGACGGTAGTGGCAAACTGTTGAGCTTCTACGAATAATTCGGTAATAATCGAGTCAGCATGGCCACTGCTATGCTGATTTATTTGCTGAATTCCAATGTCTAAGTTGTTTACCGATTTGAAGGCTACGATTTTATCGAAGTAGGGTTGAGACCAGGCGGAAACTGATGATAATTGCAGATAGTCGGGGTAGTTGTTAACTAATTGTTCGTCTCCCAATAGCTGAAATCCTTTTTCTTGCAGACTGCTCCAGAGGGCAATGAGATTGGAAGATTTATGCTCTGGTTGGATTAATACTTTCTCGATCGCATTGACAGCTTCTGGTTCACCAGTATGACTGTCAATAATGGAGTTGCGAACGACTTCCCAGGAGCTACTAGCCGACCAGTAGAGATAGCAGTTGCCGATCGCGGCGGCGATTACTGGCACTGGAGCTAGTCTTTCCACGGCCTGAATCAACTCCGCTTTACCATAGACAATAATTTGGCGGGAGCTCACGAGGGGCGATAATAGAGCCGGCAGGGGCAGGTCTACTAGTTGGCAACAGGCTGGAAAAAGCTTCTGATTGACCAGGGTGGTTTGAATGACCCCGGCGATGACTCTACTGCAATGAGTAATGCCCGGATCGCACTTAATAATCGACACATTGCCAGTTTTTAGACACATCCCCACCCCCAGCAATAACACTTCTGGAATGGCGTCTACTACTAGGGTAATTTGACCCAGGGGTGTAAAACGACAGTAGGTAGAGGGAGTAGTGACCGGTGGCACTTGGGGCAGAGGTAGCTCTTGCAGTCTTTCGAGGAGATCGATCGATCGCTTGAGTCTTTCGGGGGTGAGTTTTCGCCAATTATTGGACGGAGAATTATTGCCTAGACCGGCTTCTAAGTCTAGGGTATTGGCTTCTAAAATTTCTGGGACCTGTTGTCGCAAAGCGATCGC
>JAGVCD010000363.1 GCA_020059425.1 Chamaesiphon sp.
GGCAAATCAGCAGTTGGTTGCAAACTGGGCATGTTATTCAAGTCATCGATCGCCACCACTGGCAAAGGCTGAAAAGATTCTGGCACTGCCGAGTCCATAGCACTTGTCCGGTTAACCAGCACACCAGCGACCACCAAACCCACTTGCTGAGCGCGACCCCATAACCACAGGGCTTTTTGAACATCGACTGGATCAGCAGTTGTGACCAAATAAGCAGCCACTTGTTGCGGATTAGTCATCGCCTTTTGCCCGCGATCAAGCAAATCAGTAGCTTCTTGCACCGCAGGCATGTTCAAGCCTTCCCCCGTCCAAGCCATATTCAAAACAGTGGCAGCGACTGGTTGCAAAATTGGCATAGTATTTCGCCACAGATCAGAGGTTTCAATCACCTGCCGAAAACGGCGAATGTACCAACTGAGGGTATCTGGTAATCCAAAAGTCCGCAAAATATTTAAACCATCGGTACCGTCATACAGAATGACATCATACTGACCGCTGCTAAAATACTCTTGGATCGTGTACAAAGCGACTGCCCCATCCATCCCCGGAATGACAGCCATTTCTTGACCGTACACAGCTTGCAATAAGGGGGTGCGCAGATATTTAGCTTCGAGTTGTTTCACCAAACTCCAAGCTTTTTCTAACAATTGGGTAGTGGAAAGATTCACCACCGACAAATTGGCACCCACTGTTTGGGGCTGATCTGTTAACACGACTTCACCCCATAGGCGGGCAGTATAAAAGCCTTGACCCACCCAGAGCACCCGTTGCCCTTGGCTAGCCATTTGGCGGGCAGCCGCCACCGAGACGGCTGTACAACCGACACCGCCCTTGCCTAAAAAGGTGAGAATTTGGGTCATGTTAGCCTTGTACTTTTAACTCGTCCTCAAAAAACCAGGTAGCAGAGCGATCAGCAAACTCTACGACAGCACCGACACCACTACCGTCTGTCATTCTAAATTCTTTCACAGTACCGATTTGGCCGAGTTTACCAACGATGCTGTTTGATACTCGATCGCGTAAGCGATACACTTTGACCTGTTGACCGATTTCCATTATGAGATTATTTATAACTTGATTTTTCTTACCATAGTGTACCGGAATCTTGGCTCAGCTGAACGCTTCTCCCCAAAAATCCTCACTGTCTATCAATATTTTTGGTTCTAGGTAGTTGGGCTGTTAGCTTTTCGAGAATCTCTGTTGCTACTCGATTGCATACTCCGGGTGCGCCAAAAGCTGCTCGCATTTCTGTATATTCGGCCAACATTTTGGCGCGGCGCTCCGGATTTTGCAACAATGCTAAAGACTCAGCCACAATTCGATCGGGGTTAGCTTCTTCTTGAACTAGTTCTACGATGATTGGCTTCATTTCGGCCAAATTGACTGGCGAAATAAAGGGATAAGTCACCCGCAAAACATTTCGCGCCAACCAAGCGGTGATGGGGCTGAACTTGTAAATGACCATATGGGGCACATTCAATAGCCCTAACTCTAAACTGACTGTACCGGATTTGGTAATAGCCAAGTCTGCTGCTGCCAAAACGGCATCGGGCTGATCAGACACTAACGTTGCTTGCAGTTGATAGTGATTAATAGCGTTTTGAATCGATTCCCGATATTCTTCTCGCGATAGCGGCACCCAAAACCTGACCTGGGGTAAATGAGTTTGTAAACGTTGAGCCGCCTCAAACATTACTGGCATCAAATACTTCAATTCTTGCCACCGCGAAGCTGGAACGAGGGCAATGGCAATTTCATTATCCGGAATGCCTAGTAAGCTTCTGGCCGCTGCGCGGGTTGGACAAGTGGCCATGCGATCGATCAACGGATGACCCACAAATTTGGCATTACCACCTTTGGCTGCAAAGAAAGTGGCTTCTGCTGGGAACACCGCAAAAATTTGATCGGTAAAACCAATAATTGCTTGGGTGTCCTTGTCACTGAAAGCATACACCCATTGTTGAGGGGCAATATAGTAAAAAACCGGAATATTTGGAAAGGCCTGCTTCACAAACTTCCCAATCACCATATTCGGTGTCATGTAATCAATCAGAATAATCGCATCGGGGGGATTTAGTTGCAAATACCGCTTCGCTTGACGTTGCACCTGCACCGTTGGTCCCACAAAAGCCAAAGCTTCCACAATACCCATCGAGCCAATGCCGGTGGTGTTACCTAATAGCTTGGCTCCAGCCGCCGCCATTTTGTCGCCACCCAAGGCGACAATTTCAATTTCGATATTCTTTTGCTCGGCAGCTTGATAAAGAGCTGTTACCAGCAAAGAACCTTGCAAGTCACCAGAGACTTCTCCGGTGCTAATGAAAATTCTCTTCATGATTCCGCATCCCGGCGATCGAGCGATCGACCGGGGATTGGACCACGCCGGGGTGATTGGCTAGAAGCTTGCAAAAACTCATGTAAGTTCTTAACCTGTTCAGTCATGGCATTACTGCCCACCACCGCCAAAGCATCTTGGAGATTATGATTGGAGCTATAAATAATGCGATAAGCCTCTTTCATAGCATTTAATTCGGCACTGCTGAACTTCGATCGCTTCATCCCCACCAGATTTAGGGATCTAACCCGCGCCGGGTTGCCTTCCACAATGGTATAAGGCGGCACATCCCGTTGCACTCTGGTCATCCCTGCCACCATCGCCAATCTCCCGATGCGCACGAACTGATGTACTCCTAATACCCCACTGAGCACCGCTCCCGATTCAATATAGACATCTCCCGCCAGCGAAGTGGCGTTGGCAATTTTCACTTCATCTTCCAAAATGCAATTGTGCGCCACATGCACATAGGCCATCAGTAAGTTGTGACTACCAATAATCGTAGCTTCCCCATCACCCGTCGCTCGATTGATGGTGACATATTCTCTAATCCGGTTGTGATCACCAATCTTCACCCAGGTATCGCCACCATCATATTTCAGGTCTTGGCTATCCAAACCAATAGCTGCCCCCGGAAAAATTTGATTGCCCACTCCAATTTCAGTAGGACCTTCAATAATCGCATGGGCACCTACCGAAGTATTCGCGCCAATTTTTACTCGATCGCCAATTACTGCAAATGGCCCAATTTTGACAGTCGGGTCAATTTCGGCACCGGGATCGATTACTGCTGTAGGGTGAATCAGCCTTGTCAAATTTGCTACTCCAAGCATCTGCATCAGTTGACCCAACATTTCATGAACGACATAGAACTAGATGACCCAGTTCCTATTGATATTGTTCACCAAATATTGGCTCAGACCTCCACTAGTGAAAACATTAGCTCCCCATCCGCCGCCACTTTGCCATCAACTTCAGCCCGTGCCTTCATTGTAGCAATCCGGCCTCGCTTGAAAGACAACAATTGCACTGTCATTACTAGCTGATCACCAGGCACGACTTGCCGCCGAAACCGCAC
>JAGVCD010000282.1 GCA_020059425.1 Chamaesiphon sp.
CGGGACTGGTTCCGTTAAGCAGGAAGGCTTAAAACCTTGCTACTAATGAATTATAGCGGTAAGGTGTTTTACTGTGTGATTCTTTCTTCGGAACCTTAAATGGATTTATTTGCATATCCTTGCCCCTTCTGTGGTGGCGACAACATCCATTCCCATAGTAAGTATCTGACTCAACATCAAGGAACACGAACGATTCACCGATGGGCAACCAGATAGACCCAAAAAATTTCTGCGCAAGGGGGTACGAGTTCGACTCAAAAACAAAGGAGCCAAGCGCAGGCGAGACAGTAAGCGCAGCAAGTATCAAGCGCCAGTCCCAGAACATCCACAAACTAGTCATACTATAGAAAACAAAGACATTCATGCTAATCATGTCGAAGCATTCAATGCTTCGCTTAGGCGGCATAGTTCAGCTTTCCGACGCAAAACTAACACTTATGCCAAAAAAATCACCACTTACAAAGAGTCCTTGATGTTTACTGGCTTATTCATAACTTTGTGCGGATTCATTTCACCACTAAATTTGTCCCCGCAGTACAACTAGGAATTCTCGAATCAGGGTTGTCTTGGTCGCAACTTTTCATTATTCGATATGTGGGCTAAATTAACTATAGCTATGCTTTACAGGCTCCGACTCAACGGAACCAGTCCCAACTTATATACTGCTATGATTTCAACTTTTTTTTATTGGATCAAATGATATTGTGGGAGTCTCGCAGTAGCGATAGCAAGCTAACAAGCACACTGAACCAGAACGGAGGTTTACTCGATCGGCAATAATGTTTGCATTATTGCCGATCGAGTGACGCGCATGACGCCAGAATGTTTATCTGATCGATACAATTGATACACAAATAATTTAATCTACTTGCCTAGTCCATCTCGAATTAGTGGCTCAAACATTGGCGCTAACTCCAATCGCGCTAGCAACAAACTAGGTAACGGATAACTACCATAATCCTTACCGACCTGCGCCGGGAAAATCGGGTCAGCTGATAGCGAAATCCAGTGACCACCTGCCGCGTGCAAAATCGGCCACACCGCAGCCAAATCCCAAATCTTCGGGGTTGATTCTACCGCTCCTATCATTAATCCTGCTGCCACTGCCGAGAAACTATAAGTCGTCACTCCAATCATCCGAATTTTAGCGGGTAGCTTATTTTTCAGCACACTGCTACTGCGGGCACAAAGACCAAAAAGATGGTTACTAGTTGGTTGATCGGGACTACTTTGAATCGGTTGACCATTAAACCAAGCGCCTGAAGGCATCTCTAAACCGGTGGCACCTGGCCAGTAGCCATAAAAAGTTTGCTGGACAGGCGGAAAAAAGATGTAGCCAAATACTGGTTGGCCTTGATATAGCAATCCGATCGATACCCCCCACAGCGGGATGCCTCGGGTGAAATTGGTGGTGCCATCGATCGGATCAATAACCCAAGTCCAGGGCGTATCCGTAAACAGATGGAAATCTTCTTCGCTGAGGACGGCATGGTCAGGGAAAGCAGCGGTAATGGTCTTCTTGATTTCGGCATCTGCCCATCGATCGGACTGAGTAACCAAGCTACCATCGGCTTTGGTCTGAGCCGTAGCATGGCCAAAATCTTGCAAAAGCTGCTGACCAACCCGCTGGGCTGTCGATTCTGCTAGGTCGAACACCTGTTTCCAAAAATCCATCGGTGGCAATCCTCTTTTGTGCTAATCATTAACGACCATGCTGTATCATACCGCTGTTAGGACTAGGAGGGCTTGTCATAGAATAGAAATTACCGTGGTAGCTAGCCTTGATCAAGACTAGGAGAGAAACTAATGACACCAGAAGAAATGCAACAAACTTTTCAACAAATGTTTGCTGGGCAGAGAGATTTACAAGAAACTCAGTTGAGGCAATTAGGTGCGATCGAGAAATTATTAGTACAATCAGAACGTCAAGAGCGCATTATGAATCAATTGATTGGCTACAGTATTGCCAATGAATCAGATCATTTAGACTTAGAAGAAAAAATCAGAGCGTTAGGAGCCAAAGTTAAAAAACTAGAAGATCAAAGCCCCTAGTATTCATCTCTGCTTCATCTTGGGCAATTTCAATTAGAGTATTACTTACTTTTGGGAATTTGCTGGGTCAAAAGAAGAGCTGCATGGAAAATTGGCGTACTGAACATCATACAAAAAAACCCAGCTTTAGGTCGCGACGAGCTGTCTTGATTGGATTAGGTACCTGGGGCGGCTCAATTATTTTAGGCGGGCAGCCGAGTCCAGCCACTCAAGGTAAATTCATCACATTAGGCCATCATACCCAACTAGAGATGGTAACTATTCCGGGGGGTAGTTTTCTGATGGGGGCGGCGACCGCTGAAAAATATAGCAAAATGGACGAAAGACCACAACATCGGGTCACAGTTCCGGCTTTTCAAATGGGTCGGTACCCAGTAACTCAACGCCAGTGGCAGATGGTGATGGGGAATAATCCCGCGCATTTTCCAGGTGATAACTTACCCGTGGAACAGGTCACTTGGCAGCAGTCGATCGAATTCTGTCAAAAGCTATCTGCTCTTACCGGCCAAACGTATCGGTTGCCCTCCGAAGCTGAGTGGGAATACGCCTGTCGAGCGGGTACCACTACACCCTATTCTTTTGGTAAAGTGGCGAGTTGCAGGGTGGCCAATTACTACGCCTATGATGCCAGTCGGCCTCGTCAAACCAGTATGGTGGGCAGTTATTCAGCTAACGCCTTTGGTCTGTACGACATGCATGGAAATGTTGAAGAGTGGTGTGCTGATGAATTTCATCATAGCTATGATGGTGCCCCCACGAATGGAAGTGCTTGGGCAGATGGTAACAGTCATAGTCACGTTGTGCGCGGTGGCTCTTGGGTGATTAATCCAGGTTGCTGCCGATCGGCTAATCGGGACTTTAGTAATGCGGCGGCTAGTTATATTGGTTTGCGAGTAGCTTGCGGTTAATAGCGCTAGAATGTGGTCATGGAATCGATCGATCAGATCCTACATATTATTACCCAAGAGCCAGCCTGGGACAGCTACCGAGATTGGCAAGAGATTTTGTCGGCCTGGCCGCAAGTAATTACGACCTTAAGAATTCCCCAGACA
>JAGVCD010000422.1 GCA_020059425.1 Chamaesiphon sp.
CTGACGTTAAGAGTATGTATCGGTTAAATTGTTTGTTTTTAGTATTGACGAGTTTTTTACGTTCTGCATTGGCAGCCTTCTCTCCGAAATCCCACTCTCTACACCATTCTGATTTTGGAGAAAATATATGTCAATTTATGTAGGTAACCTATCCTATGAGGTTAAAGAAGCTGATCTGAGCGCTGTTTTTGCAGAGTACGGATCGGTTAAGCGGGTTCAGTTGCCCACTGACCGTGAAACTGGCCGTATGCGCGGCTTTGGTTTTGTGGAAATGAGCACTGATGCTGAAGAAGACGCTGCTATCACTGCTCTAGACGGAGCTGAGTGGATGGGTCGCGACTTGAAAGTAAACAAAGCTAAGCCTCGTGAAGACAGAGGTTCTGGTGGTGGCGATCGCCGTGGTGGCGGTGGCGGCGGTTTTAACCGTAACTACTAAGAAATTGATTTTACTCTGAGATAATTTGTTGGCCTCGGCTAAGATTTATTTCGACTTAAATCAAAAGCTCAAGCTCTTAATGCTTGGGCTTTTTTGTATTTAAAAATACTTTTTTGCTCAATATCCGGATGGAGGACTCCATCAGTTAGCAGCAATTCCAAATCCAAAACCAGTTGAGTACATTCCAGCCCCTTAGCCCAATTCTAGGAGCTATCCATTACGCAAAAGTATGCAGAAGCCTGATGGGGAGAAGAGTTAAGGAATAAGTTGTAAGATAGACAAGAGAGCAGAGAGGGCATCAAAGTATCGAAAAGTCTAGCATGAGTTAGATTACCTAATCCCCACAAAACTTAGTCTCAACATACTATCCAGCCACTTTGGCGTAATGGATAGCCCAAAGTTGGGAGAGGGGCTGGGGGTGAGGGCTCAATCGATTTTGATACTTGAATTTAGCAACGCCACAACATTTCCTTATTCCAAACTGACCTTTTTTTAATTTTTAGCCAAACAATTTTGTAGGATATAGCCAATGGCTTGCTCGTCTAAGCCTTTGCCGATAAATACTATTTGGTTTTTCGGTGTGCCCCGCCAGTTGTCACTATTGATATCGTAACGTTTGCCGCAGAGTTGAAAAACATGACGTTGATCGCTTTCTTGGAACCACAAAATTCCTTTGCTGCGAAAGATGTTATCAGCTAAACCTTTGATGAATTCTTGAAACTTGGTAATCTGCAATGGCCGATCGAACTCGAAGGCGATCGACATCCACTGGTCGGTGGCTAAATGATCGCTGTGCTGATGATGAGCATGATCATCCACCGCATTGCGACGATCCAGACTAGCTAAATGCACATCCAAGAGCAGAGCTAACGGTACCTGACAGCGCTGGGTTTCCAGAATCATGGCATCAGTTTTCAAGGTCGCTAATTTTGCTTGTACCGTGCTTAACTGCGGGCGATCGACTAAATCTATTTTATTGACCAGCAATACATCGCTATAAATGATTTGATTGCGGACAGCTTCACCGTCGTAGTACTCCGCCTCAAAGTTCATAGCATCCACTACACCGACAACTGCATCCAGGCGGGTTAGCCCCCGTAGATCCGAATTTTTCAGGGTGGCCATAATCGGCACCGGGTCAGCAATGCCGCTGGTTTCAATTACCAAATAGTCAATCTTTTGCTCACTGGTGAGCATCTTAAACACCGCTGCCACCAAATCTTCGTTAATGGTGCAACAAATACAGCCGTTACTGAGCTGTACCATCCCCTCTTCGATCGATTCCAATAGTTGGCTGTCAATATCAATCTCGCCAAATTCATTGACCAGCACCCCAATCTTCAGACCGTGTTCACCGGTCAAAATGTGATTGAGCAAGGTAGTTTTGCCGCTGCCGAGAAAACCGGTGATGATTGTCACTGGCATTCCCCGCTTCGGAATCTTGATGGTGCTGGGATTAATTGGCATGGTCGGCATGGCTAGCTTCCTAACATTTGGAGTTGATGTAAGCTGGCGTAGAGTCCACCTGTTTGCATTAATTCTTCGTGACTACCTGATTCTGCTAGTGCTCCTTGCTTTAACACAAAGATCCGATCGACATAGCGAATGGTCGAGAGGCGGTGGGCAATAATAATGGCGGTGCGATCGATCAGTAATTTATTGAGCGCATCTTGAATTAAGGCTTCGGTGCCTACATCTAAATTGGCGGTGGCTTCATCCAGCACCAAGACCTTGGGGTTGCGAATGGCAGCGCGGGCAAAGGCCAGTAACTGTTTTTGGCCACCCGAAAGATTCGTACCTCGCTCGCGTAACTGGGTGTTATAACCTTGGGGCAAGTCTTCCAGTAATTGATCGATATTAGTAATCTGGGCAGCTTTTTTGACATCCTCGATCGAGTAGTTTTCGCCTAGGGTAATGTTGCTTTTGACATCCCCAGCAAACAGAAAACCGTCTTGTAAAATTACCCCCAGATAGCGGCGCAGTTGCTGCTGCGGTAAGTTGCGGATATCCACGCCATCAATTAAGATTCGACCTTTGGTGGGTTCGTAGAGCCGACAAAGCAGCCGCACCACTGTACTTTTGCCAGCGCCGGTGGGACCGACCAGGGCTATTTTTTCGCCGGGACGAATCGTAAAATTGAGGTCTTTAATAACGTAATCATCATCTTTGTAGGCAAACCAGACATGTTCAAACTGAATTTCGCCGCGACTGCCTTGATCGGGATGGGCAAACTGCGATGCTAATTTTAAGGCCGTGGCATCTTGAATATCTTTAATTTCGATCGGCTCCCGCAAAATATCACTGACTCGCTCCACCGCTGTAAACCCAGACTGAATCGCGGTGAATTTTTCGCCGAACTGGCGCAGCGGCTCGAATAAGCGCTGGGCAAAGATAATAAACGCCGATAGGGTACCAATATCTACTCGTTTGCCAACAATCATATCGGCTCCCAACCACATTACCACCGCGATTGCCACCAACGAAATCCACTCTAAGGTGGCCGAAATGGCCGAGTCATGGAAATTGGTTTTGTCTACTTCAATTACATATCTTTGGTTGATCGATCGAAACTGCTCGGCGTTGTACTGCTGACGGCGAAACAGCTGTACCACATTTATCCCTGTCACATTTTCCTGGAGGGTGGCATTCATCGTCGATAACTCTTCCCGGGCACGGTAATTGGCTTTGCGGTACTGATACTGAAAATACACAATCAAAGCACTAACTGGTAACAACATTACTGTTAGAGCCGCTGCCAGTTGCCACTGGGTAAAAAACATGGTCGCGGCCAAAATTACCAACGAAAACAAATCGCTGACAATGCCGATCGCTCCGGTCGTAAACACATCACCTAAAGCCTCTACGTCATTGGTGAGCCGGGTAATCAGCTTACCCACCGGCGTATTATCAAAAAAACGTACTCCCAAAGAAGTTACATGATCAAACAAGTCCTGACGAATATCGGCGGTGATCTGTTGGCCAATGCGCTGTACAGTGTACCCCTGGATTGCCGACAAGATCAGCCGGATCATTACCGTCACCATCAGAATGAGCGTTAGGGAGTTGAGGGCATCGGGCAAAGCCATCGCACTGATAAACGGCCAAGTCGCCTCTTGCCGAATGCGAGAAATCACCTGACCAATGAGCAAAGGTTGGACAGCATTAGATACCGCCAAGGGCAGCATAATTAGCAGTGAAAATAATAGTAGCGAACCGCTGCGCCGCGCGTAGGGAATTAGGCGTAAAAACAGCCGCCAGTCTGTCTCTCTTGGTTGATGAATATCGGACTGTGCAGTATTTGCCGAGGTGAAAGACATATAAAAATGTAAGGAACCCATCTCAAATCATAAACTTTTTCCCCATCGCTGTCCGGCGGTGACTGACAATCACTTCTCTGCAGTATTTTTACGGAGAAATACTGATGAAAAACATGAATTTCAGCGATCTGACTCAAAAACTCATCCGTCAACCAGCTGTATTTGTCAAGCATTGCTAACTGAATTGTCAGAGACGTTGTGCCACAAGCTAAAATAAAGGGATTGCCATGCCAAGTACTATCTTGTCTTATGTATCCGCCAGCGAAGGCTAACTTCAGGGAGCGTTAATGATTCGCGTTCTACTAGTAGACAATCAAAAAAGTGTGAGAGAAACACTCAAATCGATTCTGGAATTAGCTGCCGATTTTGACATTGTGGGTATGGCTGATAATGGATCGAGAGCGATCGAACTAGTCCAGCAGCTCCAACCAGATGTGGTGCTGATGGATATGGAAATGCCCGGTCTAGATGGCGCAGCAGCCACCAAAATGATCGCTCAAGGTGAACTGGGCGAAAAGGTAAAGGTATTAATTGTCAGTAGCCATAACAATAGTGAATATGTGGTGCGGTCAATGCAGGCCGGAGCCCGAGGCTATTTGCTCAAAGGAGCATCGGCTGAAGAAATTCAACAGACTGTGCGCTATGTATACCAAGGGAACCCCCCCATTACTCCGACAGACCCATTAGCGGAGGAGATATTGGAAACTGTCGAATCAGAACGACCCACAGCGTTGTTTTCAGACCAGCCGACAGATCTTTTCTCGGACTTGTTTTCGGAGCATTCCACGGATTTAGGCGCAGGTTTAGAAGCAGACCAGATAACAGATTTGGGCGAATTAACACTTCCGGCTGTCCAGGCTCAGCCTCAGCCTAAACCGCCTCTGAAAACCCCCTCTGATTTTGAGGAGCTTCAGGCATCAGAAATGTTGATAGATGTGGTACCTATCAGTGTTTCGAGCAGTTCTGGTATCCGACCACGTTGGTGGAAGAAACCAGCAATTGTAATGGCTCTGCTGGGCTTGGGTGGCGGTCTGTATTTGCTCCGTCAATATCTGCGTCAGGTATTGCCACCAGTCACCATTGCAGCAGAAACAGCTCAAGGATCTGAAAAATCTGAGCAGCTCTCGCCCTTGTCTACTCTGTTTTTTACCGGCAAAATTGAGCCAGCTCAAGTGGTGCCAATTAATGCCACTACTTCAGGTTTGATTCAGAATCTCAAAGTCAAAGTTGGCCAGCAAGTTAAGGTTGGTGAATCTTTATTGGCAATTCGTAGTGTAGATGCTGAAGTGGTTCGTCTGGAAGCATCTCCTAAACCATCCATTTCGTCAGTGCAGCAGCAAGATTTATGGAAAAAGCAGCAAATACTGATCAAACAACAACAACTTTCCCAGCAACGAATTGGCAACTTACAGCAAGAAATAAATAGTAACAAGAAAAACATTACTTTGCTGCGTTCCAGCATTGCGAGCGGTGCACGCATTCAACAACCACCTAATCAAACTGCCTTGGTTCGGCAACAAGAAGAGATGGTTCAAGCGGCGAAAGCTAACTATAAGCGCCAACAGATCATCTATCAACGGAAACAGATGAATGCAACGGCGCAGCGTGGTGCTGGTAATGAACAAACCGAGCAATTGCTGGCGGAGGTGGAAAGTGCTCGGGTGGAAATGGAATATTCTCGGTCGAACTATGAGAATGCTCAACTCGCTCTTCAGGAGACTAAGGCAGTACCGACAGATCTTCCCTCTGCGGCATATCCCAGTTTTAATGTTCAAGAACAGCTCAGTCAAGAAGATAACTTGAGAAAGTATCAAGAACAGCTGCGTCAAGAACAACTCAGTTATAAGCAGCTCAGCAATAACTTACAATCTTTACAAAAGCAGAGTAATCCATCCCCCAACCCACAAGTGAGTACGATCGCTAGTGTCCAACCAACATCGGTAGATGTTATCGCTAATAAATCAGGTCATGTAGTAGATCTTATTGTTCAGGATGGTACTAAGATTTTTGCTAGCAACAAGCTGATGGGCATTGCCAGTAAACTAAAAGTTGCTACCGAGGTACAAGCAACATTACCTCCTCAACTTAAAGTGGGTTTGAAGTCGATTGTGCAGGTCGCCGATGGTCAGAAATTTGCTGGTGAAATCGTCTCTATTACACCACTACCAGAGCAGGGCAAGCAAAAAGTAGAGGTTAGTTTTGCTACACCTCAGAATTTCTTGATTGGCCAGTCCGCAACAGTCTCTTTTCCAGTGCCATAGCTAGTTCTGAATAACCCTATTTTTGGGCTAGAATTGCTGCTAACAGTGGCTCTGCTCCAAATCGCACTGCATCTGTGCAAGGTAAGCCAGTTTCTTGGGTGACTCGATCGAGATATGCTTGCAGTTCTTCATCTCCCAGATTGGCACCGTTGATGGCAATGGCGACTACTGGGGCGGGTGGAAAAGCACCAGCAGCGCTGGCTAGCTGTTCATAAAGCTGCACGACGGCGGCTAAGGGTGGAATATTCACCTGAGGACATTTACGCACGGTAGTTTGACCAGCCTTATGTACCAAAATTAGCTGAGTGGGCTGACTGCCCCGCAGTAAGGGTAGTGTAGCGGTGGAACCAGGATGAAGAATTGAACCTTGCCCTTCGACAATTAGTAAATCTTGACCGGGGCTATGATCTAGAACAGTCTGTTCGATCGATCCAGCAGCATGATCAACTTTAATAGCATCTAAGGCTACACCTGAGCCAGAAATCATTAATCCAGCTTGGCCAGTAGCCACAAACTTAGACTTGATCCCTTGCGCCACACAAACTTTTTGCAGTTCTAAACCCGCCGACATTTTGCCGATCGCCATATCGGTACCCACCATCAAGACCCGCTGGCAGGATAAATCTCGGGCTGCTCCGCTACCAATCCGAATGGTAGTGGGCGGTTGGCGTACATCCCAAATCCATTGACCAGGTTGAAGTGCTGGTAATTGAGGATGGCCATCCAACTTGGTATGCAAACCATTAATAATCGAAATACCACTACTAACAGCAGCTTGTAACTCTGGCCACCAATCATC
>JAGVCD010000196.1 GCA_020059425.1 Chamaesiphon sp.
AAGTTCGCATCGGTTTTAAACCATTCCAACAAGGTATCAACAGTTTGCTGGTGGCCAGTGCGAATATCGCGCTGTATCCGATTAACATCACCATCACCGTAGATCCGCTGCCATCGATCGAACCCGGTGTTGTTGAAATATTCTTTAACTACGCTTTTATCGTCAATGGCGTTCATAAAGGTTTAGATTAAATTTTTGTTGGCAAAGTTAAATTGTATCAGCACAGAGCGATCATCCTCAGATCGCCGATCGAGGGCTGCAAATAGGCCATTGATGCAAAAAGATGATCTAGATAGGTTCTACATATCACATTTTCTCGCCAAAATCTGCTACATTTCTTATTAATATGGATTCGTTTTAACAGGAAACTCTTTATGGATATCGATTTTCGCATTTTGATCGTAGTCGCACCAGTACTAGCTGCTGGTACTTGGGCTGTTATCACCATTCTGCCTGCTGCTATGAAGCAGATTCAAGCCGTATTGGCTGATAAGTAGATTCTGTAAATGCCTGAGAGAAATACCAGATTTCTCTCAGGTAATTTTCGCTAACTGATTTTTTATGGTGGTGAGTGTCGATCGAGTGTTTCTGTGTCGGAATATGCGGTCAATCATCAATGAAGATGTTGCCAATACTGAAACGATCGCCACCAAAGAAAGTGACCCCCAAAGCCCAGACCCCAGCCAAAGATCTGGCAAATAAGCAACGTTATAAAGTTATATAAGCGGCTGATGCTCAACGCATGCAAATCCATACTAAAAAGTAAGGCCGTAGCCAATATCAGTAAAGAATATATAAAAATCGGCAACTTGGTCAAAATTATCACCAAGAAAGTAACCAGACCCATTAAGCAAACTAACGACCACATACTGGCGCCAAACATCCCCTTCAGCAAGGTATTCATCGATCTATCAAAGTTGGTTGCAACTATATTGGTGATAACTGTAATCACCCCCAACATCACCCAGCGAGTAGGTAGATGCCAATTCATGGATAACCAGCCAAAAATGGCATAGATCAGAATCAGAAATGCTCCAGATAACCACAGAGGCGATTTTGATCGAGGCATGGCAAAACCCAGTGCAATTAATTAATTTAATTTAAGGTATTTTCAGCAAAAAAATAACCACCGCTCACAGAAATGTTCACGGTGGTAATGATAATCTCAAACAATCTTTAGGATTTAGGACATGGACTGAATGATGTAATCAAAGTAAGGTGCAGCAGCGGCAGCATCTTCCGTACTTAGCAGCTTGAGTGAAGCAGCCTTCAGGCAGACTATCGAATCAACCATGCCGGGAACAGGTACACCCAAAGAGTTATACATTTCCTTGACCCCAACAATACCAATGCTTTCGATCGGATCTTTATCGCCAGCTAATACCCCATAAGTCACCAGACGCAGATACCAGCCGTAGTCCCGAATACACTGAGCGCGAGGCTTAGTTTGATAAGCATTACCGCCAGGAGCGATATAGTCGGGATGCATTTTCCACAACTCTTTGCTAGCCTGTTCCACAATCTTCTTTTCGCCTTCGGCCAAAAGAGTGGCGATCCGAACGCGCTGTTCACCGGTCTGTAAAAATTCTTGGATGTTTCTCAGTTCGCCACTGCTAGGATATCGCAGCTCATCATCGGCCTTGAGAATAACTTGGCTAACTACGCTCATATTTATAAAGTTATATTTTCATGATCTCTCATGTAAGTTTACCTTATTAGGCTGGCGGGGATTAGTGGCGGAGCAAAGACCATTAACAGAAGTTAACAAAAAATCTAGCGGGAGAACCATCCACAAATTACTCACTCATTAAAGGGACAAGTTTTACGTTAAGATATCTAGCTCCAGACCACTTGCCAAAGAAGCCCCATGACAGCTACCGAAGAATCCGTAAACTCTTGGCACCAAGGCGCACTAGTCACCATCGAAATTACAGATATTAATGATGCTGGTGAAGGAGTTGGCCGAGTAGACTCCCATGTTGTATTTGTGCCCGATACAGCGGTAGGCGATTGGGCAGATGTGCGCTTGGTACATCTGAAACGCAATCATGGCTACGGCCAGCTCCAGAATTTGGTGATTGAATCACCCGATCGCACTCGTCCTAGCTGCATCGTGGCTGACAAGTGTGGTGGCTGTCAGCTACAACATATTAATTACACCGCTCAGCTAGCGGCTAAACAGAATCAGGTGATCCAAACCCTGCGCCGCATCGGGTCGATTGATCCTGCCCTAGTCAGTCCGATCATTGGGGCTCCCCTCGATCTGGGCTATCGCAACAAAGCCACCTATCCTTTAGCTCAGTCGCCATCTGGTCAGGTCAAGGCTGGTTATTACCAAAAAGGTACTCACAAAATTGTGAACCTGAACCAATGTCCGATCCAAGACGAACGCCTGAATCCCCTACTGGCTCAAGTTAAGCAAGATATTCGCTACCAAGGCTGGCCAATCTACGATCCGAGTATTAGTACCGATCAAGCCCAGTTGCGTCATCTATCACTGCGCATTGGTCGGCGTACCGGTGAAATTTTACTCACCTTGGTTGCTACCGATGGCGATTTACCGAATATTCTGGAACAGGCTCAATCTTGGTTAGATAATTATCCAGCGATCGTTGGAGTTTGCCTCAATCGGCAAAATCGGCGTGATAATGTGATTTTTGGCCCGGCCACCCAAACGATCGTAGGTCGCGATCATGTTCAGGAAGTATTTGCTGATCTGCAATGGCAACTAGGCGCTGATACTTTTTTTCAAATTTACACTGAGCAAGCGGAAGTGTTGCTAAAAGTAATTCAAGATCATTTGACTTTGACTGGGCAAGAATTTTTATTAGATGCCTATTGTGGCATCGGCACATTTGCTCTGCCTTTGGCGAAGCAGGTCAAAAAGGTGCTGGGGATTGAGTCCCATACGGCTTCTGTGGCGCAAGCTCAGTTCAATGCTCAACTCAACCATATTACCAATGCTGAATTTGTGGCTGGCGACTGTAGTGAACTAATGCCGGAGTTGATCGATCGACCAGATATTATATTTTTAGATCCGCCGCGCCAAGGTTGCGATCGCAAAGTCATTGAAACCCTTATTGGTCGGCCACCAGCTCAGCTAGTATACATCAGCTGCAAGCCCTCGACCCAAGCTCGCGATCTGAAGATTTTGCTAGATTCTGGCCGTTACGAATTAGAAAAAGTCCAACCGATCGATTTTTTCCCACAGACCGCCCATGTCGAGTGTGCTGCTTTTTTGCGCTCGATTCCAATGACACATACCTTATAAGTCAATCTGTAGCAAGGTAGACCAATTAATTAAATGCAGTTATAATGGTAGATAGCTAGACCAAAAATAAAAGTCTAGCGGCCACTAGCTGGCTTCGGTATTTTTTCACACTCCAAACCTAGGGCAGATGAAATTGCTATGACAATGGCAAGTGCAACGGGATACGATTGGGACAGAATTACTTTTGCCTCAACTCTTTTTTTATGTCCAATTCTTGATCAAATTCTAGCCGCAGTGCCCAGAAAATGGCATCCAGAAATTAGACTGGGTTTACAGGAAGCGCTAGTAAACGCTGCCAAACATGGAAACAACCTTGATCCTAAAAAGAAGGTAGTTGTCCACTTTTGCTTCACTGAAGGAGAATACTGGTGGATTATTTCAGATGAAGGTGGCGGTTTTGAATCTCCTTGTGATTGTCATCAGACTATGGCCGAAAAGTTGCCAGAAAGCGAGGCAGAATCTGGCCGGGGCATGTCACTATTGCACCAGATATTTGATCGAGTGTTATGGAATGTTCAAGGTACGGAATTAAGGCTCTGCAAACAGCTAAGTTATCAAGCTGGGCGAGAGCCATTTTTATGCTAAAAAACTAAGGA
>JAGVCD010000087.1 GCA_020059425.1 Chamaesiphon sp.
GACCCAATGCTGACATGCTCAACATCACCGTAAATAATTTTTTCGTAAATTTCATCCGAAACTACAAAAATGTTACGGCGGACAATTACCGCCGCCAGCGCTTGCAGTTCACTACGACTATAGACAATGCCACTAGGATTAGACGGTGAATTTAAGATCAGTAGTTTAGTTTTGTTGGTAATCGCCCGGTCTAACATTTCCGGAGTGATTTTATAGCCAGTACTGGCATTGGTATCAATAACAACTGGCACACCATCAGCCAAACGTACCATCTCTGGATAGCTCAACCAAAAGGGGGCTGGGATGATCACCTCATCACCCGGATTGATAGTGGCCATCATCAAGTTGAATAAAGTATGTTTGCCACCATTGGATACCAAAACATTGGCAGCCTGATAATTCAACTGATTATCGGTTTGGAGCTTGTGAGCGATCGCTTCCCGCAAAGGAGCTTCCCCAGCCGCCGCACCATATTTAGTTTTACCCATCGCCAAAGCCTCAGCGGCAGCGGCTTTAATATGCTCCGGGGTATCAAAATCTGGTTCGCCAGCACTAAAGCTGCAAATATCAATACCACTAGCTTTCATAGCCTTGGCTTGGGCGGCAATAGCGAGAGTCACAGAGGGTTTTACCTCTTGAATGCGATGTGCCAACTCCATATTAAACGCACTCTCACTGCTCACTTCCAAACTGTCTGGCTGACTGGCTGACGACCGGACTGAATTTTCCACGTTATTTTGATTAATTTAGTATGCCCAAGATTGATAATTATAAACTTAGTCATCCCCCAAAATTTGAGTTTATTTAACATGATTAATTATTCGGCCAGCTTGGTGACGATCGCCACCACCAACTTCGACAACCTCTGGAAATTCTATGCCCATCTGTTAAATCAACAGCCGCAACCATTCATGCCCAATGTCTATGCTGGCTTTCACTTACCAGGTATCAGTCTGGGAATCTTTCGACCCAAAGATAATAGCTCTTTCACCCCTGGCCAAGGAGCAATTAGTCTCTGTTTGGAAGTCAGTGACTTAGAGTTAGCGATCGGTCATGCTGACCAACCCAACTGCCCATCACCTTCCGCCATCATTACTGCTAGTCACGGTCGAGAAGCTTATGTTTACGATCCAGATAATAACCGCATCATTTTGCACCAGGGTGAAATTGCCCCCAAGCAATAGATTCACAGGAATCGATGACTCAATCGTCCCAAACATCCGTGATATCATAAGCCTAGACTAATGAATAGCTCCACAAATTATTATTGAAGACTATTTACCCGAGTAATTCCAATTATCCATCCTCTGTCGAGTAACTTGGCTTGTCTTCCCCTCTGACTATCGCGGTTTTAATTGATTCACCCACTCTTTCTCAGTCTTTGAAAGAGTCGCTGGCTAGTGAACGTTACAACGTCAGAGATTTTGCGATAGAGTCCGATTTCCTTGATTTTATTAAGAGAGAAAAGTATGCGATCGATTGCCTGATCTGCCAGGTTGATGATCAGGTGCTCACCGTCATTGAAGACCTATATCAGCACAGCATTGTCTTGCCCGCTGTTTTTCTCCAATGTTTGAGCACCGATGCTAATCAATTCGCTTGCCGTGAAGATCAACATCCCCCAGCGAAGGTGGGCGCAGATTGGCCAAACTTTCTCTATCACGCTTCTGAAGTATTTGTATCTGATGTTGATTTAATCAACATTGGCGCCGATATTGATCAATCTATTTCTCGGTTCTTGAATCTTACGCCCCTCCACCCCCCCAGCGCGACCAATACATCCCCTCCCGACCAAAAATCTGCGGCTTTTTTACTGCAACAGCAGCGCCGTTTATCCGAAAAACTCAAAGAAAGATTGGGATATCTGGCGGTTTATTACAATCGCAATCGGCATCACTTTTTTCGGTATCTCTCTTCTGCTCAACAACAAGAGTTATCGATACAACTAAAAGAACAATACCGATTGATTGTGCTGGCTTACTTTACGCCTGATAGCCCAATTAACGACCTCCTCGATCAATTTGTAGCCTCCGTATTTTTTGCAGATCTGTCAGTATCAGAGGTGGTCGAAATTCATATGGACTTAATGGATGATTTCGCCACCCAATTAAAAATTGAAGGCTGGAGTGAAGAGATTTTGTTGGACTATCGCTTAACCTTGATTGATGTGATTGCCCATTTGTGTGAGATGTATCGTCGATCGATCCCCTCGGAGAGACTCAAATAGACCAAACCTAGTCCCCTGAAATATTACGGTAGATTAAACTTCGTATCATCTATGTTAGCGGATTTCCAGTTTAGGATCGACTCTCGGTATGATAGAGAGAAGCAGGCCATCATCATTCCAAAATCTCTACAATTTGCTTAATCACACCCCAGCTACAAAACTTACTCTCCCAGCGGATCAATCGCGTTTTTCTCCCACCAATGCATGTGAGTCATCTCTATGAGCCGCTTATCTAGAACATACGTACTAAAGCTATATGTAGCTGGCAATACGCCTAATTCTGTCCGGGCACTGCGCACCCTCAAAACCATTTTAGATGAAGAATTTAAAGGGGTGTATGCCTTAAAAGTTATTGATGTCTTAAAAAATCCCCAACTTGCCGAGGAGGATAAAATCTTAGCTACGCCTACTCTTTCCAAGGTTTTGCCCCCACCCGTCCGCAAAATAATTGGCGATTTGTCCGACCGAGAGAAGGTACTAATTGGGTTAGACTTACTCTATGAAGAACTATCTGACATTGAGTCTCAGTAAGTTTCGGGTAGTCATGTCATCAGCACCTGCAATATTTCTGGCTAGCAAAATCAGCGATTAAACCACCTGTTCTGACTATCGAAGCAATGACCAAATCTAATTCATCTCCATCCCCAGAAACCGTCGCATTTCCCGGGGTTCAAAAAATTCGCACGATGATTGAGGGATTCGATGATATTTCTCATGGTGGACTGCCTGTTGGTCGTACAACCATCGTCAGCGGCACTTCTGGGACGGGTAAAACCATGCTGGCTGTTCAGTTTCTTTACAATGGCATTCAGTATTTTGATGAAGCTGGCGTATTTGTGACTTTTGAGGAGTCCCCGATCGACATTATTAAAAATGCCTACAGTTTTGGCTGGGATTTGCAAAAGCTGGTGGATGA
>JAGVCD010000127.1 GCA_020059425.1 Chamaesiphon sp.
GCGGATTGGCCAAAGCCGATGGTGTAACAGTTAGCACTAAGCCCAGGCTGACTAGCCAATAATACGGCTTAGGAAATAATCGGCGCATTTGTTCAGAATGATAAGATGCTTGCATTTAAGTTACCCAAACAATTTACTGATATTACCATTACAAAATTGTCTGACTTGTTCTACACACCTACAATTATAAGACGACATGAAATTAGAAAAAGCTCAGTGCAAACACCATTTTGATAGTTAAGTAGTGCAAATGCTTCTTTGATGATGTATCTAAATCTATGCAGAGCCGGTCTGCAGAACAAACTGTTGCATCATTTTAATTTCTTCTGGGATGATAGTGTGTCCCATTTCTAGCTCATGATACTGGACAATTGCTCCCCAGTTGATCAACTGATTTCTAGTTTGCCAAGCGGCTTCGATCGGCACCACTTCATCTTGGCGGCCATGCCAAATTGCTACGGGTGGGCAAGTCGCTGGAGCTGTTAAATCCGTGTGTAAATAGCCACTTAAAACCATGATTCCGGCCACTGGCAAGGTCAAACCAACTTCTAAGGCCATGGCACCGCCTTGCGAAAAACCAGCAATCCAGGTGCGATCGAGAGCTACTCCAGTGGTTTCTGGCAGTGTTTGTAGCCAATCTTGGAGAGCTTGACGGCTAGCCACCAGTTCTTGCCGACTGCTAGCCGTTAGCTGACCAGCACCAGTGAAAGAATACCAAGCTCTACCAGTTTCGGTATATTGATGCTCGAACAAGCCATTGGGCAACAAAAATTGATAGTTAGGCAGTTGTAAGTAGGGCAATATCCCCACCAAGTCATCGTTGTTGGCACCCCAACCATGCATCAGCACAATATTGCCTTGGGGCACTCCAGTTACTGGCACTGTAATCACATCCATCATCCAAACACCGATAATTTTTAAAAAAACTTAATGAAAACCGCTAGTAAATCATCTTAAGCTAAAAGATAATGCGGATATTACATACGGAAATTTTAATATGAGTTCTAACTTAGCAGCCAAACTGAGAGAAGGTACCAAGAAATCCCATAGTATGGCGGAGAGTACTGGTTTTATTGCCTGTTTCTTGAAAGGCACGGTCGAAAAAAATTCTTATCGCAAGCTAGTATCTAATCTCTATTTTGTCTACACGGCCATGGAAGAAGAGATGCATAAGCACCAGCAGCACCCAGTTTTATCCAAGTTATTTTTCCCAGAACTTGATCGCAAGCACAGTCTCGAAAGCGATTTGAGTTACTATTTTGGCCCTAATTGGAAAGATCAAGTAGTTCCTTCGGCAGCTACCAAAGAGTATGTGGCTCGGATTCATCAAATTGCCGCAGCTGACCCAGAATTATTGGTAGCACACCTTTATACTCGTTACATTGGCGACCTCTCTGGTGGTCAAATATTGAAAAAGATCGCCCAAAATGCGATGAATCTCAGTGATGGCGAAGGAACTGCCTTCTACGAATTCGACCAAATCCCTGATGAAAAAACTTTTAAAAATAACTACCGTCAAGCGATGGATAGCCTGCCCATTGATGAAACTAAAGCTGATTTAATTGTGGATGAAGCCAATGATGCCTTTGGCAAAAACATGATTATGTTTAAAGAATTAGAAGGTAACCTGATCAAAGCGATCGGTATTCAGGTCTTTAATATGCTAACTCGCAAGCGCAATCGAGATGGTAATGAGCTAGCTACAGCAGAATAGGCTCAAAATTTAATTAGTTTTCACTTTTTCCAACTTCATCGCGGCTGATATTTAATCAGCCGCGATTTTTTTGAGAAATTACTTTGTCATCAGACAAATAAAGAACATAATAAACCAAAGCCTGACAGCCAGAGAACATCAGCCGAATTTACTACTGATTAACTGGTGTCACTGCTCCAACTGGTAATGGCTCTCCTGTTAGTTTCGATTTGGAGAGGGGCAGTCTAAAAGTTATAGATGCGGCCAATTTAAAAAACTCTCATTTCAGTCACGGCTTTGACTGGTCAAAATTTTTGGCGCATCAAATCAAGGTATTTCAAATGAAATATTTTTACGACAAGAAAATAGCCGGATTCAAAATTGTAATCAGGAATTACATAGTAGGCCTTGTTTCGTGCCGTTTGATCAATTCACACCTTCTTGCATGTCTTATTTCACTAAAACATTACAACGACTGGGAATTATCACCTTTATTACCCTCACACCCGCTCTCACTGCTTGGCATACCCCTCTTTCTGTCCCTGCCAAGAATATTAGTGCTCCAAAAGTAGTCCGAGCACCTGCTCCACCTTTTAACCTGAATGGGACGGTTTATGTTTCCCAGGCAGGTTCCTGGAAAGAAGCTGTCTTGACTGGCTATCAATGGCATAGCAATACCGGATTTCAATACACGGCTAGTTATGAAGGTGAACGCCGGACTGAAGCCAATATACCGATTGATCGAATTATCAGCCTAGCGGAGGCACAACAACGGAAAATTGCCACCAGTGTCTATGACGTATCGACTAAAACTGGTATCCAGCAAATGGTCAATGCCCACAACAGTTGGCGGAAATCCACTGGCGTAGCACCACTATCCTGGTCACCAAAATTAGCATCTTTTGCCCAGGATTGGGCTAATACATTAGTCGCCAGAAACGAGTTTAAGCATCGTGCCAATAATAACTATGGTGAAAACTTAGCTGCCGCGCAGGGGAAAAATTTTAGTCCAAAGAGTGTGGTTGAATACTGGGGAGAAGAAGTCCGAGATTATAACTATAAAACTAATAGTTGCAAGCCTGGAGAAATGTGCGGCCATTATACCCAATTGGTTTGGAATAAAACTAGAGAAGTCGGCTGTGCTAAGGCTGAGTCTGGCAATAAAGAGGTTTGGGTCTGCAACTATAATCCACCTGGTAACTATAGAGGTCAAAAGCCTTACTGATTGCTTTGATGGCTCTAATCCCAATGGTTTTGTGCTAAGAGCCAGATAGCCGACATTGAGAGAGAATATAGCGCAGCCGATCGTAATCTTCTCGGAGAATCAAACTCAGATTGCGCCCAGCATTTACTA
>JAGVCD010000273.1 GCA_020059425.1 Chamaesiphon sp.
TGCAAAACCACAACAATCGCCTGGGGACAAGTCCGACGGTATTCGATCGATACATTCCGCATCAGCATATTCAAAGCCGCTTTAGATGCTCGATAACCATACCAACCACCCAGCTGATTATCCCCAATACTCCCGACCTTAGCCGAAATACTGGCAAAAACTGCCTGGTCAGATCTTTTTAGTACTGGCTGCAAATGCTTAGCCCACAACACTGCGCTCACACTATTCACCTGAAAATAGCGCAACATTTGCTCAGTGCTAATTTGACGCAGACCCTTTTCAGGCTGCATCTCGCCATCATGCAGCAAGCCCACGCAGTTAATCACATAACGGAGATTGTTAGCCTGAAAAACTTGCACCGCTTGGGCAATTTGCTCTTCGACCGTTACATCTACTGCCAAACAGCACAGCCGAGGATCATTAATTTTCAGCAATTCACAATCGGGGCGGCGGTAAGTGGCATAGACCAAATCCGTGCGGTGGCTAGCCAGGAAATACCGCACAAACTCCAGACCAATGCCCTGGCCAGCCCCAATAATCAGCGTCGCGGTAGAATTTGCATCCATCACGTCCTAACTTTTCACCGACGCATCTGCCGGGTAACAAACCTTAGTACCACCCAAACCGCAATAGCCTCCAGGATTCTTGGCTAAATACTGTTGATGATAGTCTTCAGCATAGTAAAAAATCGGCGCTGCTAGAACTTCGGTGGTAATCTCACCTAACCCGGCTGCTGTTAATTCTTGTTGGTAAATTTCTTTGCTGTTTTTAGCCACCGCTAGCTGACTGTCATAGCAATAAATGCCCGATCGATACTGAGTACCAGCATCATTACCTTGGCGCATACCCTGAGTCGGATTATGACTTTCCCAAAAAACTTGCAGGAGTTGTTGATAGCTGATTTTTTGCGGATCGTAGACCACTAAAACCACTTCATTATGGCCGGTCTGCCCAGAGCAAACTTCTTTGTAGTTAGGGTTGGGAGTGGAACCAGCTGCATAGCCCACCGCCGTAATATAGACACCCTCTTGCTGCCAAAATTTACGCTCCACACCCCAAAAACAACCAGCCCCAAACATCGCTTGTTCCATTGTCGCGGGATAGGGAGGCGCTAGCGGATTACCATTGACGTAATGAGTAGCCGGAATCGCCATTGCTTGCTGTCGCCCCGGCAAGGCATCGCTAGCACTGGGTACGGTGAGTTTCTTGTTGCCGAAAAGTCCGAACATGATAGGTGTAATGTAAATAAATGACCCCTATTATGATAACGCAGCCGCCAGAGGGAGGAGTACCGTGAATTTGGTACCAGGCATTTTAGGGTTCTGATCGATCGGACTGCTGACTTCGATCGTCCCACCCATTTGCTCAACTAGTTCCTTGGCGATCGATAGTCCCAGACCAGTCCCCGGAATCTGACCCTGAGCTTGTGCCCCTCGATAACTACGTTGAAATAAGTTCGGTAGATCCGCCGCCGCAATCCCCAAACCAGTATCACTAATGGCGATCGATAACTGATGTGGTAATGGTTGCACTTGAACCTCAATGCCACCGCTAGGAGTGTACTTGAGAGCATTATCAATCAAATTTCCCAACACTTCTCGCAAAGCACCGCTACTTGCCATCGCTAATGGTAATTGCAGCGGAATATAGGCTTGAAAAGATAACTGCTTTTCCTGGGCAATCTCGGCGGCATTAGCCAAAATTGGTTCTAGAATCGCGGGTAACGCACAGGGCTGCAACTGCAGACTAGAAGATGGTAGCAGAGATAAAGGAGATGATTGTCCAGGTAAAACAGGAGTTTCAGAGGGTTCTAGCGAAGAATCTAACTGTTGCAACAATTCCTTGAGATGCTCACTCTCTCGCAAAATATTACTAGCCACTTGACGATTAGCATCTTCACCAGGCAATCTTTTGAGCAACAATTTTCCGAAGGTATAGATGGCCGTCAGGGGATTACGCAGCTGGTGCAGCAAGTTATGTAATAGCTCTTGCTGACGACTACGCCACTGCTGCTGTTCTTGCAAGGCTTGTTCTGCCCACTGCCGTTCTCGATCGATCACCAAAGCCAAGGTAATAGTCTGACCGACTTGCTCAATCTGGCTCCGCTCGCGCTTGTTCCAAGGTCGGTTCAGACGCATCGTCATCAGCAATCCCAAAATGGCACCTTCCGAAGTCAGAGGTTGAAAAAATTTCTGGGTGGATTGCCGACGGGGAATAGCACTGCGATCTTGACCAATGGATTCGGATTGGGAAAGACGCAAGTAATTATCTGCAGGTAAAGACTTACTAGTAAGTGGTTCTAACCAGGGTTGACTATTCACCAATAATTTATTGGCCGGGGTTTCTGGATAAAACACCAGCGGCTCTAAACGCGGTTCTTGGCCGACAGGTACTTCTTGAGCCAGATAAATTACACCTAAATCTGCGCTCAAACTATTCGCCACCAGCATGAGCTGGGAACGACAAAGAGTAATGAATTCAGGACTATAGGAAGCAGACATAATTGAATTGAGTCGGAGAAAATCAGCAGAACGGCATTGTACAGAAGTAGTACTTAAACAAATGTTAAGTTTTTATAAAATTTTATACGCTAATTGGTCAGAAATCTTAGTTTTTTCTTTATGCCAAAGCATTTTCAAGCTATTTTGTTACCAATTTAGCAGCTATTGAATTTTTGAAGCAAAGCGGATATGATATCGACGGCTTTCAGAGCAATCATTACAACTGGGCGAGCACAAACTGGCACAGAGAAAAGGAGGTAATTAGGTTGGCTAGAAGACGTAAACGCAAGAGCAGACGGCGGCAAGAGGGTCGAAGAATCCTGGAGCAAGTACCTCAGTATAGTATCGAAAGCGGCGAAGACAAACCTGTCACTGCGGCTAGACGATATATTCATACCGAAGGTATCGCCCCCCCAGCACTTCTATTAGTGAAGCGCAACGAACACACCACCGATAGATATTTCTGGGCAGAGAAGGGTCTCTTTGGTGCCCAGTATGTTGAAGAGAATCATTTTCTTTTCCCTAGTCTCAGAATATTGGAAAATCCTGAACCATCTTTGGTCGGCACCAAGTAATTCCCTCGCTCGTGGCTAGTTAGCAATAGCCTCAATCGTATTTGATTAGACCTGTGTTTAATTAGGCTGAATTTTGTTGTAGCGCACAAAATTCAGTCTATTTTTATGCGCATTATGCGATGCTGTCTAAGGGCTCGATCGACAAAGTTTTTTCTAACACACTAAGTTCATCGCGATGACCAGTAACAGTGACAATTATCTGATTATCTCGATCGGCTAATTTCAGATTGACTTGTTCCGGGCGAGCAGCTTTTCTCCAATAAAAAAAGCCTGCCAAGGGTGCTAGAACTATCAGCAACAAGAACCCGTTACCGATCACCGGCAACCAGTAACTCATCATCAAACCCATACATAAAAAACCACCAGCCGCCAAGCTGGTCAGAAAAATCGCCATAAACCAACTGGGGCTGACTAAACCCTCGTAAACCACACCGGCATCTTCGCTGACGGTTAATAGACGATAGGCGCGACCAGTCAAGTGTTCCTGAATCTTGGGCATGAAAGCATCGGCTGGCTCATTCAATACAAAAGAAAGCTGCTCTATTCGTTCTTTAACTGATGCTCGGATAAAAAATCCCAGACCAATAATCATTAATAGAGCGATCGCCGAAATAGAAATCAAAGCTGTACTCACAAGCTACTTGGTCCCGCTAGCATCGGGACTCACCAACGAAAGGTCTATATTAAAATATACTAGCTTCCAGAGCAGATATGTCAGGAATGGTCATTTTATCTGCCGATCGAATAATCAGACCATCTCGTTCCAACTTCGTTAAGACCCGGGTCACAGTTTCGCGAGCTAGACCACTCATGCTACTTAATTCTCGATGGGGAAAATTGGGAATCTCGGCGCCCTTGTCACTATTAATGTCTACACCTTGACCTTCTGCTAAAAACAACAGGGTATCTGCCACCCGCGCCGAACTATTCGATTCCCGCAGTCGCAGACGGCGATTAATTTGGCGCAGACGACGACCCATCAACTGGGCGAGCTTAATGCCAGCTAGCGGCTCATTTTTTAGTAGTCGCACAAAATCTGCCGCCGGAATATTGGCAATAGTCACAGCCGTCAAACTCAACACATCGGTAGAACGGGGCGATTGCTCCAGAGCCGCCATTTCTCCCACAATTTCGCCCTTGCCAATAATGTTTAAAGTCACTTCTTTCCCATCGGCGTTGTAGGTACGAATTTTCAACCAGCCACTTAAAACAAAATAAACGGAACTACCCCAATCATTTTCTAGTAGGATCATTTGGTTGGCCGGATGAGAGCGCACCACCGCCTGCTCTAGAGCTAACTGCCGCGCGGCTTCCGGCAACTCCGCAAAAAAAGCAGTGGTCTTCAGCAATTCTTGAATGCTGGAAGCCAGTGGCGGAGTATTGTATCGATCTTCCATAAATACCAACTGTCTAAAAAAATGATGGATAAATATCACTGAATATCTAGTCAAATGTCTAAAATTCAGACTTGTTTTCTACAACATGCCCATATTTTTGGAGTGATCACTGTTCTATGAATTTGCCCAACTCGATCACCTGCTCACGGTTACTTGGTATTCCGATCGTTATTTATGGACTTTATCAATCGGCTCCAGTCTGGCATTGGGCATCATTCACTGTTTTTTTAATTGCTGCTGCCACTGACTGGCTAGATGGTTACTTAGCCCGGAAACTCAATCAAGTTACGGATCTAGGAAAATTCTTAGACCCGTTGGTAGACAAATTATTGGTATTAATTCCCTATCTCATCTTAATTGAGTTGCAGTTGGTACCCGCTGTCGGGGTGAGTTTAATTTTGCTGCGGGAGTTGGTTGTTGCGGGTTGGCGCGTGAATCAAACCCAAATTAGCGGGGCTAATTGGTGGGGCAAGGCTAAAGCTGTAGTGCAAATGGGTTCGATCGCTCTCTTGATTATTCCCATCCCGGCGCTACAATTTTGGGGAATATTTGTTTTTTGGCTGGCAGTAGCAATCACCTTGATTTCTGGTGGTATTTATCTGCAGGCCGGACTAAAAACATCTAGAAGCTGATCTGTAAAAGCTTTACGGCTAAAAAGACCAAA
>JAGVCD010000357.1 GCA_020059425.1 Chamaesiphon sp.
AATCGCTCCAGCCGTATCTAAACCAATATGCTGAGCTAACTCTACATTTAAGTTATGAGAAGTATCACCTTTGAGCAGACGTTCGATCGCATTCCAATCGCCCAGATCATCCCAACCAAAACTAGCTGGCAGCACATAGGCTAGCTTGGTCTTTTCCATCAAAGCATAGTCAATACTCTGCTTGGTAATCGTCGGATAAGCATCCAAACCAGACTCCATCAAAGGCTGAATAATTTGGGGGGCGTGCAACTGCATTTCGGCTAACAAAGTTTGGGCAGTGAAAATAAACATGCCACTGTTCCAGGTATAATTGCCAATCTTCAGAAACTCAGTGGCTGTCTCTTGATCGGGCTTTTCGGCAAATCTGTTTACTTTGTAAGCTTTTTGGCCTAAATATTCACCAGCAATTTCGCCTTCTTGAATATAGCCATAGCCGGTGGATGGAAAATTGGGGGTAATTCCTAAAGTAACGATCGAAGGCCGTTCCTGAGCCAAGGCCGCCGCTGCTTGGAGAGTCCGATTAAAGCCAGCTTCATCGGCAATATGATGGTCGGCGGGGAAAAAGCCCACTGTCGCTTGTTGACCATGCCGCGCCGCTACCGCCAAAGTTGACCAAGCCACCGCCGCCGCCGTATCTCGACCTTCTGGCTCTACCAACAAATTGGTAGCAGGCAATTCGGGCAATTGCTCTTGGACTCCTGCTGCCAACTGCGCCGAAGTTACCACCCAGACATTTGCCCAGCCTCCGGCAATTTCTAGCAACCGATAAGCAGTAGCTTGCAGTAGGCTCACCCCACTGCCATCCAAAGACAGAAACTGTTTCGGACGATGCTTCCGGCTCAGGGGCCAAAAACGTTCGCCTTTACCGCCAGCTAGAATGATCGGAATCAGAGTTTTAGTCATGGGTTAGGAATCGCTTGGTATATTCACAAACAAATGGTTGAATTGCCGAGGGGCAAGTCGATGTCTATCAAAGCTTTTCTGCGACAGGCTCAACACCAGCCACTCAACCTTAATAAATCCAGGTTAAATATGCGCTGAGCACCGCAGAAAAACAAAAGAAAGCCAAATTTCTAATCTTCGTGATCGTCGAACGGATCGTCTAACTGAGCAGCTGGCGGTCCAAAAGAGAGGTACAAACCATAGCCAGTAATGGCTACGATAATTGCTCCCAGTGAAATACTAAGAACTGTTGCGGATTCCATAGGAGTTACAAGTTGCGAATGATATACTTCTATAATATATTGCGATATGTTAAAGCAAACTTTTTATAGCTTATTTTTAGGTGACCCATGGGACAACGTACAAAGTTAGGCGATATTCTTAGACCACTAAACTCCGAGTATGGTAAGGTCGTCCCAGGTTGGGGAACCACACCAGTCATGGGTATTTTCATGGTTTTATTTGCAGTCTTTTTGCTAATTATCCTGCAAATCTATAATTCTTCACTAGTCTTAGACGGTTTCTCCGTCAACTGGGGCGGCGTTAAGTAACCAGCAGAACATCGTTGAAAAGAACAGGGTAGAAAAGAAATTCTCTTTTTCTATCCTGTTCCTGTAGCAATACTTTCAAATTAGTTATGAGTGACCAACTACCCAAGAAGCCCCAAAATCATCCACAGGAAAAAAAAGATCGCGAAACAATTAGCCAAATAATTCAGGGCAATGCCGAGAATCCAGTAAATTTAGCAGAACTAGCCCGGCTGCGTATTCGCTACCAAGGGTTTCCGGGTGCAGTCGCAATTAAAGATAGTCTGGACCAAATTATGAAAAAATGGGGACTAACCGAAGCAGAGCTTTTTGCCAAAACTCGTGAAATCCATAACCATGAGCGGGTCTATCAGGTGCGCAGCAAGTTTCAAGAACAGGAAGACTGGACATAATCTCTGCAGTCATACCCCAGTCTTTGGCTCTAGCTATCCTATGCGATGAAGCAATATGGTATTCTAGCCTTGGCTGGCACCAAGGGGAAAGTCTGGGTGAAAGTCAGTTCAGCACCTTATTAGAGTAGAATTCTGCGGTTTCAGTTGGCTTATCAATTTTCATTCATCGACTTTAATTAATATGTCTGAATTATCCCATCCCGAAGATAGTGAACTAAACGATTTAGTGAATTTGACAGATGAAACTGGTCGAACACTTGGTTGCTATGTTGAAAAATATCTAGAGTTAGATTCTAAAACTTATTTGCTGCTCTTACCGGTCGATGCTCCGATCGAAATCTTCGCCTGGAATGATGATGAAGATGAAGAATCAGCTGAACTGCTCGCGATCGATGAAGATGATCAAATTGCTCTGGTTTTTGCTGATGCCAGTGCTGTGTTGTCAGAGCAAAATCTGACCCTAAAACAGACGGCCTATACCCTAACAGCCTCTGGTGACCTGCCACCCATTGACCCAGAAGAAATTCTCCAAATCGACTTAGAAGGAGAAGACTTGGATCCAGAAGAGTTTCAAATTCTTTGCCACTTTTATAACAAGGAGCAAGAATATGTCATCTGTACTCCAGTAGATCCGCTATTGTTCTTTGGGAAGAGAAATGAACAGGGCGTTATAGAGCTATTATCTAATCAAGAATCTGATGAAGTTGCTCCCCGCTTGGAAGAATTACTCCTAGATGAAGCCTCTTAAACTAAACAAGCCTAGATTTTTGTTGATTTCTGAACTACTAATACACCTATGAAAGACCGATCTAGTTTGCCTAAATGGGCAAAGTTTGCTGCCCCTACCGGAATTTTGGCTGTTGTGGCCAGCTTAGGACTCTTGGCTTGGTGGAATGATGCGATCGCCCCACCAGCTACCGCCAATAGTCCCGAAGTACAATTCAATATTCCCTCCGGTAGCTCAGCACAATCGATCGGCAAGGAACTAGCCGCCCAAAAGTTAATCAAGTCAGAATTAGCCTGGAAGCTCTGGACATCAGTTTTTTCGCGTCAAAGCAAAGGAGCCAAGTCTGGTAGCTACCAAATTTCGCCCGGTCAAGCACTACCCGATATCGCTGGTAAAATTTGGAGCGGCAAAGTCACCGAAGTTACCTTTAAGATACAAGAAGGATTTAACCTTAAGCAGATGGCTAGGTATTTTCAGGAAGAGAAAAAATACTTTACAGCTGAAGAATTCATGGCAGCTGCCCAACAAATTCCCCGCGATAAATTTCCGTGGCTGCCAGAAGGGATTAAGGATCTAGAAGGATTTTTACTACCAGAGACCTATAAAATCCCCAAGGAAGGCATCACCGCTCCAGGGGTGGTCAACCAAATGCTGAAACAGTTTGAGAACACTGCTTTACCTGTATACAAAGAACAAGGAGCTAACTCCAAACTATCTCTCTTGCAATGGGTCAGCCTGAGTAGCATTGTCGAGAAAGAAGCAGTTATTCCCAGCGAGCGACCACAAATCGCCGGAGTTTTCATAAATCGTCTAGCGCAAGGCATCAAACTCGGGTCTGACCCGACCGTTGAGTATGCTTTTGGCTTTACCCAAACTCCGGATAAGCCATTACTTTTTTCACAAATCCGTAAGCCCCACCCTTACAATACTTATACGACAGCCGGTATTCCACCTGGTCCGATCGCTGGACCCGGATTATCTAGCCTGAAAGCAGTACTAGCACCGGATAACACTGACATGCTATTTTTTGTGGCCAGATACGATGGCACACACGTATTTAGCAAAACCAATGCGGAACACGAACAAGCTACCAGAGAAATTCGGGCTGGTCGCCAACAGGCTCAGAAAAAATAATTAGGAATTTACATGCTTTTTCGTAAATTGCAGCCAGATTTAGTTTTGGGCGGCAACGTTCTGCAGCTAACTCCGACAACACTTCATAAACACCAGCTACGTGGACTAATTCTAGATATTGATGACACGATTATTCCAGTCAAAACCACTGCTGCTCAGCCAGAATTATTGGAATGGTTGGCGGAGATTAGACAAGTGGCCAAAATATGGCTGGTAACAAACAATCCACATCGTCAACGCATTGAATCGATCGCCAATAGTCTAGATCTTCCCTATTTTTTGTCCGCAGCCAAGCCTTCCCGTAAAAAGCTCCGCCTAGCTGTCAACGACATGAATTTACCCCATCGAGAAGTTGCAATGGTGGGCGATCGGATCTTTACCGATGTTCTGGCCGGTAACCGATTGGGAGTCTTCACTATTCTGGTCGATCCGATCGTTGCCCAAAATTCCACAACCAGTTTTCATTTCCTGCGCCAAGCCGAATTTAGAATCGCCCAGCTCACTGGTGTTTCACTAGCCAGACCATACACACATCGAAAAATATTGTAATAAAAATCAATTAATCCTCATTTACAGAAATATAAATAAAATATTAAGAAACAAAAGATTTTTAATTTTATCTGGCATCATAAGTATGTTGCAAATGAGACCAGCTTATATAAAGGTCTTAAACATAACAAAACAAATTTAAAACTAGAGTGCTAGCTTGTTTCGGGCTAGCACTCTTCTTTTTTAGAATTGCTTTATCATTCAAGAACAGAATAATTACTACTTGAATCTGAGAAATCAACAAATTTTTGTCATATTAATTAATACTAATCTTTCAAAGTTATTTACCATTAGTATAAATATTTACCGTATGAGGCGAGCAATATTTCTTTATGCAACCAGTTATAGTGATAAAAATAGGGACTTCGAGCCTGACCCGTCCTGATGGTAAACTGGCCTTAGCAACTATTGCAGCTTTAATTGAGACTATCGCTGATTTAAAATTCAAAGGATATTTAGTAATATTAGTGTCCTCTGGTGCTGTAGGCGTGGGCTGCACAAGGCTAAATCTTATTACTAAACCCAAATCAATTGCCCTGAAGCAAGCAGCAGCTGCCGTTGGCCAAGGTCGCCTGATTCGAGTGTACGATGACTTGTTTAGTCAATATGGTTTACCAGTTGCCCAAATTTTGCTCACCAGAAGCGATTTAGAAAAACACCAAGGTTACAAAAATATCTACAATACCCTTCAAGAACTCCTTAAACTAAATGTAGTCCCGATCATTAATGAAAATGACACCGTTGCGGTTGAAGAACTTAAGTTTGGTGATAATGACACCCTTTCAGCACGGGTCGCTAGCTTAGTCGAAGCTAAATGGCTATTTTTGCTCACCGATGTGGATCACTTATATTCTGATGATCCCAGGCACAATCCCAACGCTCAAACTATATCTGTTGTAGAGTCAATAGCCGAACTAGAGGTGAAAACTGGTGCTCAAGGATCTCCATGGGGAACCGGAGGCATGGTCACTAAAATTTCAGCTGCTAAAATTGCTGTTAGTGCTGGTGTGAATACTGTGATTACCAATGGTCAGAATCCCCAAAACATCCCCAAAATTTTAGCAGGGGAATCGATCGGGACATATTTTCCCGCCCAAACAAAAATAGAAAATTCGAGAAAACGCTGGCTTGCTCACGGTTCTATTCCGATCGGTAAAATTTGCTTAGACCCTGGTGCCGTGCAAGCAATTGTACAACAGGGAAAATCTCTACTTCCAGCAGGAATTACGAGCATCAGTGGTAATTTTGAAGAATCTGACACAGTTCAGCTTTGCGATAACAACATGCAGGAAATCGCGATCGGCATCGTCAACTACAGCAGTACCGAACTCCAAAAAATCCAAGGACAAAAGTC
>JAGVCD010000166.1 GCA_020059425.1 Chamaesiphon sp.
TAATGAATTTGGTGATATTGATATCGATAGTCAATTACTGATCACAGTTGGCAATGACGAGGATCAGAACATTGTTGAGCTTACGAATGGCTGTATTTGCTGCACCATCAATAATGATTTTGCCGATGCGGTGTATCGAATCTTGAAACGATGCGATCGAATTGATTATCTAATTGTTGAAACAACTGGTGTTGCTAACCCCTTACCGATCGCGCTCACTTTTTTAGGTACCGATCTACGAGATTATACTCATTTAGATTCGATCGTGACTGTGGTTGATGTCGAAACTTTTAGCCCCTTAGAGCATTATCAGAGTGATGTAGCGATCGATCAGATTTCTTGTGGCGATATTATCTTGTTGAATAAAATCGATCTAGTTTCTCCGGAGAAAGTAAACAAACTAGAAGATTTTATGAGATCAGTTAAAGAAAAAGCCCGAATTTTGAGATCGGAACACGGAAAAATCCCCCTGTCATTACTATTTGATACTAGTCTTTCCCATCCAGAATTTTCTGATGAGACTTTTCCTACTATTGAATCGAAGCCCTTGCACCTGATCAATGACGGTTTTATGTCAGTATCATTTCAAAGCGATCGCCAAATTTCTCTAAAGAAGTTCCAACAGTTTCTCGACTATCAACTTCCAGAGAATGTATTTCGAGCTAAAGGGATTCTCTGGTTTGATGAAAGCCCGCTCCGACATGTATTTCAACTCAGTGGTAAGCGATTCTCGATCAATGATGGCGAATGGACGACTCCACCAAAAAATCAGATGGTGTTAATTGGACGCAACCTCGATAAAATTTACCTCCTCCAACAACTGAACAACTGCTTAACTCGCTGCCCTGCATCCCTATAAATAACCCCAAATCCCATCAACAAAACCCGACACTGAGCGATAAACTCAACACTCAAATTAGGTAAAAACGAGCGTGAATATCCAAGCAGAAATGACAGCACAACCCATTTTGGAGTTGAGCACGACCAAGCAATTATCGGGTCAAGTGAATGTGATCGCTTGGTCACCTTTAGAACAGACGATCGAGAATACCTTAGCTGCTGCTTGCCGTAATGGCGAAGTTTACTTGTTCCAGAATTTTGTAGGCATAACGTTATGTCCAGCAACGGGTAATTCGATCGATGCTTTAGCTTTCTCCTTTGATGGTAAATGGCTGGCTGCGGGTGGGCTAGATGGCAACATTACTCTCTGGCGGATCGATTCTTGCCCCGAGAGGCTTCGCCAACAAGATATCCCGGAGATTATCGATACGATCGAATCGGGCTCATGGATTTATCGGTTAGTCTGGAGTCCAACCTGCAATCATCTCGCCTTTAATTTGGGCAAAACTGTCAAGATTTGGGATGCAGATCGGGCTGAATTAGTTGCGAGCTTGTGGGGAGTTGCGGCCCCCCAGGATATCCGCTGGTCACCCGATGGCCAAAATTTAGCAATCGCGACCAAGAATGATATCCACATCTGGAATACCCACAACTGGGACGATCAGCTATATCAGTGGGAATTGAACTCACTAGCTAGTACTTTAGCTTGGTCGCCAGATGGAGCATACTTAGCTTGCGCCATTCATGACCATAGTATTAGTATCCTGAACTGGTCGAAAGTGAAATATTTGGGGCAAGATCCAATTGACGAAACCGATCTGCCAGCTCGGATGAGTGGATTCCCTGGTAAGGTTCGTCAGTTAGTCTGGGCAGATCTCCCTCTTACTGCCAACTTTCCGCCGTTTTTGGCGGCATCTACCCCCGAAATAATAGCGATGTGGGTAAAAACTCCATTGGACTGGGAAAATTGGGTAATAAAACTCAACAGTGGCCAGATAATTGATGTGGCTTTTCGACCAAAAAGTGGCCTATTAGCATCGCTAGCAACAGATGGCTCGATCGTCCTTTGGCAAACTGCGGTGGAGGCGGTGCAGATACTCGACGGGACAGCGGCAGGGCTTTGTCGTCTAGCCTGGCATCCTACCGGATGTCGGTTAGCAGCAGGTGGGCAAAAGGGTGAGCTATTTATCTGGTCAGTTTGTAGATAACTCGTTAGTGTTATCAGTCATCTTCCAATTTGAGAATAGATCACTTATTCATTATTTAATTAACACCGCAGCCCTATGAAAAAAAGTAAAATCATATGATGTAGTTATTGTCGGTGCTGGTGCCGCAGGGATTGGAGTTGGAGTAGTTTTGAAAAATTTAGGTTTAGAAAATTTTGCCATTCTGGAGCGGCATCAGATTGGCGAATCCTTTCGACGTTGGCCCCAAGAGATGAATTTTATTACTCCATCATTTTCTAGCCACGGTTTTGGACAGCTCGACCTCAATGCGATCGCTCTTCAAACCTCCCCAGCAATTAGCTTTCAGCGAGAGCACCTCAATGGTAGCCAATATGCTCGTTATCTAGAAACTATTGCAGATCATATTAAACTCCCCATTTATACGGGTGTTGAAGTTCAGAAAATTGAACCTCTATCCCAATGTCGAGGCTTTCAGATTCATGTACCGAATGGTATTATTCAAACCCAGTTTGTGATTTGGGCAGCCGGAGAATTTCAGTATCCGAATCTGAATCCTTTTTCTGGTGCAGATTTATGTCTCCATAACTCCCAGGTAAGCTCTTGGACTCAACTTCAGGGGGATGAGTTTACGATTGTGGGCGGATATGAAAGTGGTATGGATGCCGCCGCGAATCTCATAGCTTTAGGGAAAAAAGTTAAGGTAATCGATCGCAGCAGAGCATGGGTAAATATCGATCCCGATCCGAGTGTTTCACTCTCTCCCTATACGCAACAGCGAGCTGAGTTGTGTTATGCAACAGGGCCAGGGTAAGCGCACCTCAAACGCTATTGCCATCTAGGTTGTAGGACTGCTACTTTGAGAGAGTTCTGGAAGCGCAGCGACTAATACCTTCATCATGTA
>JAGVCD010000171.1 GCA_020059425.1 Chamaesiphon sp.
CGCTACCTTTTCTTTACAAGTCCCAAGTTTTCACCATCCCTACCATTCGTGCCAAACGAGTCTTAGAAAAATCGCTGCAACGTCGCCGTCCAGACATTGTCCATGCTTCCCTCAGTCTGTCGCCCTTAGATTTTTTGCTGCCAGAAATTTGTCAAGAATTGGACTTGCCCTTAGTGGCTACCTTCCATACGCCCTATGATGGCAAGCGTCGAAACCTCACTTCCGGTAGCCAGTTGCTGGCTTACCAGCTGTATGCACCATTTTTAGCGAAGTACGATCGAACCATTATTTTTTGTCAAGAACAGCGCGAGTTGCTGATCAAAATGGGCGTGCCTGCTGAGCGGATCGTAGTAATTCCCAACGGCGTAGATGAAAGCAAATATGCCCCCGGCCCATCGCATAGTAAGCAAGAATTTAATGCTGAGCAACTCTTTGTTTACCAAGGCCGAATTTCTACTGAAAAAAATGTAGAGTCTTTACTGCGCGCTTGGAAAAAGTCCAACATGGGCAGTGATGGCACTTGCAAGCTAATTATTATGGGTGATGGCACTCTCAAGCCTTCTTTGGAACCGTTTTATGATAAGGCCGATGGTGTAATCTGGCTGGGGGCGATCGAAGATGACCAACGACGGATCGAAATTTTGCGCGGTGCCGATGTTTTTGTGCTGCCTTCATTAGTGGAAGGTTTGTCCCTATCGCTCCTCGAAGGAATGGCTTGTGGTTTGGCCTGCGTCGCCACCGATGCTGGTGCTGATGGCGAAGTATTGGCCGATGGTGCTGGGATCGTGATTGATACCCAAGGGGTTTCTACTCAGCTGCGTACTATTTTGCCCCTGCTGAAAGCCCATCCCGCCCTCCAAAAAACTCTGGGTCAAGCCGCTCGCGATCGAGTTATCCAAACCTATACGCTCAATGGCAATATTTCGCACATTGAGCAGGTTTATCAAGAAATCATTAAACCGGTTCAGCAAGTGGGCTAAAACTGGTGTAATTTATTTAGTCGATTTTGGTAGTTTCAAATTACCCTGACCTTTGGTGACCTTAGCCGAGGTGATTTTGTCTCCTACCTTAATCCCATCAACTACTTCCATGCCTGTTAGCACCTTACCAAAAACAGCATACTGACCATCTAAGAATTCTTTTTGGGTGAGAGTGATATAAAACTGGGACGAAGCACTATCCGGCATCTGGGAACGCGCCATCGCAATCACACCCCGTTTGTGAGTGAGCAATGGTGGTTGTGTGACTATCTGGGACTGTTCAAATACTTTGCTATAGGTTGGTGCCGGAGAGCCTTTGATTTTAATCTCTAGGGGAATGCGCCGCTCTTGGAATTCTCCCTTCGGTACATAGCCACCAGTCCCATTACCTTTGGGATCGCCGCCTTGTACAACAAACGCTGGTTCCACCCGGTGGAAAGTGAGGTTATTGTACAACCCTTTTTGGACGAGTTCCACAAAGTTACCGGCAGTGATGGGGGCATTATTTCCATCGACTTCGATCTCAATTTTTTTGCCCTTAACCATTAATTCGACGGTGGCTTTGCCTGCCAAACGAGGAAGATTAGCAAATTGGGGGTTAGTGCCTTTTTCGGCGGCTACCACGGGTACACCTGCTTCTGCAGCTGTTTCATAAGCAGCACTGGGGGCAGCCTCTGTTTTTATTACGGTAGCTGCTGGACTGCTCAAACTAGAACTGGTTTTGGCAGCATCACAGCCATGCAAAGCCAAAGAAGTAAACAAAAATCCGACTAAAATTAAAATTCGTATTTGCATTATCTCTGTAGATAGGGTTTAGTTTCAAAACTCAGTTTAAGCTTTTTCCAGCCGTAAATTACCGGCTGGTTCTTAATCAAAGACCACTGTTTTATTTCCATATACTAATACGCGATGTTGGAGATGCAGACGGACAGCTCTGGCTAAGACCATCCTCTCTAGGTCTTTACCCTTGCGAATTAAATCTTCTACTCCATGGCGGTGGGTAATGCGCACCACATCTTGTTCAATAATTGGCCCGGCATCCAAATCGGCAGTGGCATAGTGCGCAGTCGCACCAATAATTTTCACCCCACGCTCGTAGGCTTTGTGATAGGGTTGGGCTCCGACAAAGGCTGGTAGAAAGGAGTGGTGAATGTTGATGATGCGGTTACTACCAAACTCTTCGATCACCTCGGTACCCAGAATTTGCATATATTTAGCCAAAATTACCAGATCAATTCTGTATTTACTTAACAGTTCTAATTGGTGCTGCTGTTGTTCTAGTTTGTTTTCTTTGGCGATCGGTAGATAGTGGTAGTCAATCCCAAACTGGTCAGCAGTTGCTTGTAAATCTGGGTGATTGCTAATCATTAAGGGGATATATGCTGAAAATTCCTGAGCCTGCCAACGCCACAGCAAATCTAGTAAGCAATGATTTTGTTTACTGACCCAAATGGCTAAACGTGGAGCTTCATCCGAAAAATGCAGTTCATAAGTAGCATTCCAGGGTCTAGCGATCGCCCCAAAGGCGGCACTAATTATTTCTTTCGGTAAATGAAAGCCCTCTAGCTCCCATTCAATCCGAGTCAAAAATATGTCTGCCGTGATATCGGTATGGTGATCGGCGCTAATTATGTTGCCACCATTGGCGTAGACAAAGTTGGCGATTTTGGCTACCAGGCCGCGCTGATTAGGACAATAAACAAGAAGGGTGGCGGTTGGATGCATAATCACGGGGCTCAAATATTTTGAATAACTTAAATATCATGCGCTAATTTCTTGTAATCCTGATCACCGCTGATGATAATATCTGGCGATATATTTGGTACATGGAGCAATTGCAGGCGTAAGTAAGTAACTGAAATAATGCAAGTAAATAAAAAAACAAAATCCTCATACCTGACGGTATAAGGATTTCACTAAAGGAGCGGCAATCTAAATTAAGACTAGATATTATTTGTCGAGCTAAACCCGCTGGTAGCAATTAATAAAGTTAGTAAGCGCCTTCTTTCTTAAAGACAACCAGTACTGTCTTCATTAAGATCCTTAAATCCATTGCCAACGACCAGTTTTCAATATAGTTGAAATCTAGCTGAATAACTTGTTCGAAGTCTACGATGTTCGACCTGCCAGAAACTTGCCAAAGACCAGTCACGCCGGGTAAAACTTCATGCCGAAAGAAATGATGGGGCGAAAAATTATCCACATCTCTAATTGGTAGAGGGCGAGGACCAACCAACGCCATTTCTCCTAAAAGAACGTTAAACAGTTGTGGTAGTTCATCTAAGCTATAACGACGGAGAAACGAGCCGATGCGAGTAATCCGAGGATCGTGTCTAATTTTGAAGATAACGCCATCGGTTACTTCGTTGCGCGACTCCAGTTCCTTTTGTTTTGCCTCAGCATCTGTTGTCATGGTTCGGAATTTCCAAACCTGAAATTTCTTACCGTGGAGTCCCATCCGGGTTTGCTTGAAGAATACTGGGCCGGGAGAATCCAATTTAACAGCTACAGCAATGACTAAGTATACTGGCCAGGTAAAGAGCACGAACAGCGCCGCAAGAACAAAGTCCATACAGCGTTTTACTAAATAAAACTTGCCGATGGTCAAGAATTCACTCATTAAATTCCAACGTAAACCTTCCACGAGAATCTTATTTTGCAGCTCGATCGCTTGCAATATTTCACAGTCAGACGTTAACGGAGTAGAGTTAATATTGGCTTGCAGAGTGTTCATTTTTCTATTAAAGAAATCAAGATTAATGGTGTTTGCTATCTTTTGCTGTTCGACCAGGTAGTTTTGGAGCTTTGGTCATAGGAATTTTTTTATTGTTCTATCGTTTCGGGAAAGCTGATGATAGCTCACTCGAAACACTTAGAAATTTATGATAATCACAAACCAGAGACTTATTGAATCACGTCGCTTTCCTTGCTTTCCGCAAACTATCGTATTTATCTCCCTACCTTGATTTCATATCTTTTACCCCCAATTGTCAATAAAGGGCGCGAGTTTTACGTCTTTTTGCTTAGCAATAATTTGATGGGATTTTAGTTGCTAATGAACAAAATAAAAATTGTTTAAAATCGCTCAATGGTTTTTACTGACTAATATCTTAGGATATTTTTTAAAGTTATCCGAAGCAATCACGACTTTTGGCTTAAAAGAAAAATATTGGTGAAAAACCTCACTTGATTGCTGTTGATTTTTTCCATCAACACGAGAAAATTGCTGTTTCTTCTGCTTTGGATATTTTGAAAAGTTTATGGAGAAACGATTATGTGGATTTTAGGAAACAGACGAAATGGAATGTACAACAGAATTGATAACATAAAAAGCTATTGAATCCAGATTGAAACCACATGATTGGTTATCTTTGTTACCATAAGGTGATTTAGTTGTATGGCGAATATCTAAAATCACCATAATGTGATATGTGTCTTTAAGGTGCAGATACAGTTGGCTGTTTATCTCCGATAACATCTATGGTGGTGTTTGCTCATTCTGGATGGTCTGTTAGAGCTGATGAACAATTACCAATAATTTAAAAAATAGTATCACTGACAACATTATGTCTTGCGGTAATTGATAAAAGTCGAGGGATTAAATTGTAAAATTTCAATATAAGAGAGACTAAATATTTTAAGTTAATTGATAATCAGATCGTGGTTGAGTACTTGAAGATTTCTATAGTTAATTATCTGGAGATCAATTTGCCTCAAACCTTACTAACATTATGCTGATCGGTTCATCTGGATTTTTTTAGCCGGTGGTAGAGATCAATAATCCAGTTTTCTATTTTTAGCATTAGCCGATCAATCCAGCGCCACAGTTGCTGAAGGAGAGACCTCTCATAACCCAGCATTTCGCTCGGAGCCTCAATCCATTCTGGTTGGAAGGTGGTTTTAGACTGGGAG
>JAGVCD010000131.1 GCA_020059425.1 Chamaesiphon sp.
AATCTGTCGCCCGCTGGCCAGGGGCATGGCTGCCTCCATAATAATTAAATTGGGTTGTTCCTGATGCATGATGTTGACAGCATCACTAGGGTCTTTGATACCCAAAAATTGATAGCCAATGCTAGTGATCATATCGGCCATATGTTGATTGGCTTGAGCATTATCATCGATATAGGCTACTACACCTGATAAATTTACCGGAGCCAAAAAAACTGGTGATGATGTGACTGGCACCACTAATGTAAACTCTTCTCCAACTTTGGTTTCTTCTGGCTTTGTGAGAGATCTGTGCTTTTCTACGATAGGCTGGGGTAAATCCTGAAACGGTGGATGTAAGCTCATAGTTTTTTGCTGAAGATGGTGCAACAGTGATCTGGTGAGCAACAATAGATCTTGCTGTTGCCGAATAGCAATTTCACGCAGGGAGTAGTGTTGGTCAATGTTTTGGGCACCTGGTGGCGATGCGACAATTTTCTGCAGGCTGTTGTAGACAGCTGTGCTGGTTTGTTGGTACAGAGCAGTAGGATAGTCGATAACAGGAATATAGTCGGGGGCAATATCAGTTAGCTGATGAGTTTGCCATTCTTGCCATTCTCCTAAAGGAGTAATTATCAATTTCTCTAAGGAAAGCGTAATTACTGGGGGTTGGGATAGGTAAATACTGTCATGATCATAGGTGAGTGGTTCTCGGTGACCAACTTGTAAAATATCAAAGAAAACATCTTGAGCTGTATCGGTTATTAACAATTCCAACTTTTTGCGATCGATTTGACCATCTAAATATATTTGTACCAAGGCAAGGTAAGGCCAACTTAGTTCTGGCTGTATTTCTGGAGGAGCCTGGAGACTCTGTGATATTGCCACTAATTGCTCTAGAGTAGTGTTTGGTAAATGTCTGAGCAGTTGCCGTTGCCAAGAGCGGTGGGGGAAGATACTGTCGATCGCCCACCCAATACTGCCTTGATAAAACAATATTGACCATTTTGCGATCGATGATTGAATTGTCAATATTCCAGTAAATCCTGTATCGCTCAGATGTTTAAGCTGACCTAGTTGATCGGAATTGGCAGAATCTGGATTCATAACATCATTGTGCAGAATGGGATCTGATCCATAAATGAGGGTAATGGTCGATATTCGATCGATTACCTTAAGCTTAAGTACTATCTAAATATTAAACATTTATGGGACACAGAGGCATAGTAGTTCAGAGGAGTCTTAGAACTAGATAAGAGGATCGAGTTAGATGTACAATTGCACCAATAGTTGGTTTGAGTCGATACAGAAGGAGATTGGTGTCTTGAATATATTCGACAGATTTAAAAAAATATCCGAAAAACTGTCTGAATCAGAAAAGAACATTATCTCTGACTTAGACAATTTGGAACAGATGTCTACAAAGTCATTACCCCCAGAAAAAGGCACTAGTCAAATCAGAGGCACTTTCACTCCAGATGCACCACCAGCACCCAGTGGAGCATTAGATCCCTGGGGGACTTTTGAACAGGGCAATGATGTGAACGTCCGTGGCCAAAATCCGTCAGGTGGCGAATTAGATCCTTTTGGCACTTTTGAGCAGGGCAATGATTTAAATATCAGTGGCCAAAATCCGTCAGGTGATGAATTAGATCCTTTTGGTACTTTTGAACAGGGCAATGGTTTAAATGTCGGTGGCCAAAATCCGTCAGGTGGTTCAAATCGTCCTCAGGTCAGTCTTCCCCCGGTACCAACCATCAAAACAAAATTGGCGCAAGTAGCGGCTGCCACCTCAGCAGCGGCGGCAGCCGCTGGCACTGGTTTGATGACGACTGCCGGTCAGGCTAGCAAAGTGGCCGCCAAGCCTTTTAAGGGTAATCGTCCCTTGCAAAAGCGACCACTGTTTTGGGTTTCTTTGTTAGCTGGATTGGGCATGGGTTCGCTAGCTTTGCTGTGGTTAGTAGTTGACCAAAGCGTAGGCAAATACTCCATGAAGAGTCCGTTGCATTTTGCCAGACCAGGCACTATGACGGTCAAAGCCATGGACGGTACTAATTTGCTGCAGTTGGGTTCGGATACTAGCGAAAACCTGAAGCTTTGGCAGTTTCCGGATAAGCTCAAAAAAGCTTTTATTGCGATCGAAGACCGTCGTTTTTATGAGCATGACGGGGTGGATTATAAGGGGGTAGTCCGGGCGATCTCCTCGAACATTAGCACCAGAGGCTTAACAGAGGGAGCCAGTAGCATCACCCAGCAGGTGGCTCGGATGGTTTACCTCGATCAAGATAAGAATTTTCTGCGCAAAATCAAAGAAGTACGACTAGCGCAAAAAATTGAAAAAGAGCTAGGTAAAGATCAAATTTTGGAGCGCTATCTCAACTTAGTGTATTTAGGAGAAGGCACCTATGGCGTCGCCGACGCGGCTTGGGTGTACTTTGGCAAAACTGTCAATCAGCTGACTCTACCCCAAATGGCCACTTTGGCCGCTTTGCCACCATCACCCAATAAGTATTCACCATTTGTTAATCCCAAATTTTCTAAAGACCGCCGAAACTTGGTGTTGGCAAGGATGAAAGAGGCTGGTTTTATCACTGCTGCCGAAATGACAGAAGCCCAAGCAGCGCCGATGATCTTGCAACGGAAAGAACATAAGCAAAGATTTCAGCAGGCTAGATATTTTACTAAGTATATTGAGCAGGAGTTGGATACTGGTAAGTATCTGAAAAAGGAAGATCTCAAGGCTGGTGGCTTAATTGTAGAAACAACACTGAATCCTCAATGGCAAATGACCGCCGAAGAGGTGATTAAAAGTACGGTGCGGAACAATGGTCGTGCTTTTAATCAGGGGGCGATGCTATCGATCGATCCCCGGAGTGGTGCCATTCGGGCAATGGTCGGCGGTAAAGAGTTTTCAGAGAAGAACCAGTTTAACCGGGTCACTCAAGCTCGCCGTCAGCCTGGATCAACCTTTAAGCCAATTCTTTACACCACGGCGATCGCTGGGGGCATTAGCCCGAATAAAACCTATCTGGATGCTCCCTTCATCATTGATGGTAAATATAAGCCTAAAAATGCTAGTAAAGGCTTCAAAGGGCAGATTAGTATGCGGGGAGCTTTAACTAACTCGATCAACATCGTGGCCATTAAGATCTTGATTGACACTGGTTTTCAACCGGTGATGGATCTAGCCCAAAAGATGGGGATTGAGTCTGAGTTGCAGCCCTACTACTCACTGGCTCTGGGTAGCTTAGAGGTAACTCTGTTGGAGTTGACTAATGCTTATGGTACCTTTGCGACCCAGGGTATCCATCAAAAAGTGCATAGCATTAATCGGATTCTCGATCGAGAAGGGAATGTGTTGTACGAAAATAAACTCAAACCACAACGCATTTTACAGACCAACAATACTGCCATTATTACTTCAATGATGCGTAATGTGGTTAATGAAGGAACTGGACAAGCCGCTCAGCTATCTCGCCCTGTGGCGGGTAAGACTGGTACTACCGATAAAGAAAAAGATCTGTGGTTTATGGGCTTTATTCCTCAAGTGGTAACGGGTGTTTGGTTGGGTAATGATGATAACTCCCCGACCGGAAATGCCAGTAGTACCGCTGCCGGTGCTTGGGGGCGGTTTATGTCGCAGGTCGTGAAAGATATGCCGGTACAACAATTTCCAGTACCTGATCTAGATAAACAAAAAGCAGAAATCAAGCTCGATCGAGTACGCCCTAATTCGCAGCGCACCTTAGCCCTGCCGAAGGATGGCGATAAAGAAGATAGCAGCAATAGTGAAGAACGACCCAGACGCAGAGCACGTTCGGAGAGAAGTAACGAAGAAGAACAACCCAGACGCAGAAGAGTTCGATCGGAAAGTAACGAAGAAGAGCAACCCAGACGTAGAAGAGTTCGTTCCGAAAGTAATGAAGAAGAGCAACCCAGGCGCAGAAGAGTTCGTTCCGAAAGTAGTGGCGAAGAACAGCCCAGACGTAGGCGTTCTGAAAGTAGCGGTGAAGAACAGCCCAGACGAAGACGTTCCGAAAGTAGCAGCGAAGAACGACCAAGAGTCAAAGTTCAAACCAGATCTTCTGGCAGTGGCAGCTCTGCCCCAGCAGAACCCAGCCTAGATTAAAACTAGTACCGACAGTTGATACAACAAAAAGGCATGGAATTACTTCCATGCCTTTTTATTTAAATGTCAAAACTCAAATAGAAAAAATTCAATTCTAGTCGAGGTCTGGCATAGATAATGTTGGTTCAGATTCGCGATCGATACCTTTTTCAAAGCCTGCTACCGCTGCCCGAGCACGACCAGCGTGCCACAGGTGTCCGATAAACAAGAAGAAAGCGAACAGGAAGTGGGAAGTAGCCAACCAAGCACGCGGAGATACATAGTTGAAAGCGTTGCTTTCAGTGATTACACCACCTACTGAGTTCAAAGAACCCAATGGCGCGTGAGTCATGTATTCTGCTGCCCGGCGAGCTTGCCAAGGTTGAATATCATTCTTGACTTTGCTCAAATCCAAACCATTAGGACCACGCAGTGGTTCCAGCCAAGGGCCTTGGAAATCCCAAAAACGCATGGTTTCACCACCAAAAATGATTTCGCCCGAAGGAGAACGCATCAGGTATTTACCCAAGCCGGTAGGGCCTTGAGCGGTAGCCACGTTAGCACCCAGTCTTTGGTCTCTGACCAAGAAAGTAAGTGCTTGCGCTTGCGAAGCTTCCGGACCAGTAGGACCATAAAACTCGCTAGGGTAAGCGGTGTTGTTGTACCAAACCATGATGGAAGCAACGAAGCCCATCAAGGACAAAGCACCCAAACTGTAGGAAAGGTAAGCTTCACCAGACCAGATTAGAGCACGTCTTGCCCAACCAAAAGGAGTGGTCAGAATATGCCAAACACCACCAGCGATACAGATGAAGCCGACCCAAATGTGGCCACCAACGATATCTTCGAGGTTGTTAACACTGATGATCCAGCCTTCGCCACCAAAAGGTGCTTTCAGCAGATAACCAAAAATGATCAAAGGATTGATTGTAGGGTTAGTAACTACCCGTACATCACCACCACCTGGTGCCCAAGTATCATACAAACCACCAAAGAACATGGCTTTGAGAACGAGCAACAATGCGCCCACACCCAAAATACACAGGTGGAAGCCCAAGATACTAGTCATCTTGTTCTTGTCGCGCCAGTCGTAGCCGAAGAAAGCAGAATATTCTTCGAGAGTGTCTGGACCGCGTAGAGCATGATACAAACCACCAACGCCCAAAACCGCCGAAGAAATTAGGTGTAATACACCAACGACAAAGTATGGAAAAGAATCGATAACTTCGCCACCGGGACCAACACCCCAACCTTGGCTAGCCAAGTGAGGAAGCAAGATAAAGCCTTGCTCGTACATCGGTTTTTCGGGAATGAAGTGAGCTACTTCAAACAGGGTCATAGCCCCTGCCCAGAAAACAATTAGGCCAGCATGGGCAACGTGAGCGCCCAGCAGTTTGCCAGAAAGGTTAATTAAGCGGGCGTTACCAGACCACCAAGCAAAACCGGTAGAGTCTAGGTCACGACCACCCATTACCATGGAAGTATTAAAGGGTGTTTCCACTATTTGATGACCTCTTAAAGGTGAAATATTAGTGCTGACTAATTGAGGGACAATGCTCTCAGTAAACCTCTAAAGGCTTGCTGAGAGCATAAATGTATGTAGATTGTACTCTTAATCTTTCCGAGTTTCCAAGGATTGTTTAGAGAGCATTACCACGAGGTAGGACTTCGTCTGGGAAGGCGAACTGTTCGTGGGGTTGATCTTGAGGAGCCATCCACGCCCGAATACCTTCGTTCAGAAGAATATTTTTGGTGTAGAAGGTTTCAAATTCAGGATCTTCAGCTGCCCGTAATTCTTGGGAAGTGAAGTCGTAAGCCCGCAGGTTGAGAGCCAAGCCCACAATACCGACTGAACTCATCCACAGACCAGTTACTGGTACAAACAGCATGAAGAAGTGCAACCAACGTTTGTTGGAGAAGGCAATTCCGAAGATTTGTGACCAAAAACGGTTAGCAGTAACCATCGAGTAGGTTTCTTCTGCTTGGGTTGGTTCAAAAGCAGGGAAAGTGTTAGCGTTGTCGCTATCTTCAAACAAGGTGTTTTCTACAGTCGCACCGTGAATGGCACAAAGTAGTGCTCCACCAAGAATCCCAGCCACGCCCATCATGTGGAAGGGGTTGAGAGTCCAGTTGTGGAAGCCTTGCAGAAATAGAATGAATCGGAAAATTGCGGCGACACCAAAAGAAGGTGCGAAGAACCAGCCGGACTGACCCAAGGGGTACAGTAAAAATACACTGACGAAGACAGCGATCGGACCAGAGAACGCTAAAGCGTTGTAAGGACGAATGCCAACTAGGCGAGCGATTTCAAACTGGCGGAGCATAAAGCCAATTAGGCCAAAGGCACCATGCAGAGCAACAAAAGCCCAGAGACCACCAAGCTGACACCAGCGGGTGAAGTCGCCTTGAGCTTCTGGTCCCCACAAGAACAGTAGGGAGTGACCCAAGCTGTTGGGAGGAGTGGATACAGCTACGGTTAAGAAGTTAGCACCTTCAAGGTAGCTAGAGGCCAAGCCGTGGGTGTACCAAGAGGTAACAAAGGTAGTGCCAGTCATCCAGCCACCTAATGCTAAGAAAGCAGTAGGGAAAAGCAGGATGCCAGACCAGCCGACGAATACGAAGCGATCTTTTTTGAGCCAGTCATCGAGGACGTCAAACCGTCCTCTTTCTTCGACTCTATCTAATGCGATAGTCATTTTCTAGAAACCCCAGAATGTTGTATAAGTATTCCTAGTGAAAGGTGAGCCAATTCGGTTAATTATGATAATTATGAATGGTTTTGCCTTTTCGGTTTACGTTTCTTAACTCAGTTTAATGTAATTATTCTGAATGTGGTCCCTAAGGGACAGGTTTTTTCTGCAGACAGAGTGATTTAGGGTGATTGATCGACCAACTACTCAAGTCTTAACAGTCTTCTCATAAATCGTGTGCATATTCTATTTCAATTTGTTGAGATATCCTAATATTTTTTATCTTTTCTTAATAGAGAGGCTGTTCTAAGGCGATC
>JAGVCD010000366.1 GCA_020059425.1 Chamaesiphon sp.
AGGGCAATCAGGCCATCTACTACTTCTCCAAAATTGTGAGGTGGTACGTTGGTGGCCATCCCCACTGCAATTCCAGAGCAGCCATTTACTAGTAACACTGGAAACTGGGCTGGTAAAACCGTGGGTTCCTGTTGTGAATTATCAAAGTTCCCAATAAAGTCTACAGTGGCGGTACTGACCTCGCCCAAAACGGCTTCGTGTCCGATCGCCGACAACCTAGTTTCGGTATAACGCATCGCTGCGGGTGGATCGTTATCGATCGATCCAAAGTTACCATGTCCACCAACAAGCGGATAGCGCGAAGAAAAGTCTTGGACTAGCCGCACCAAAGCATCATAGACTGATTGATCACCGTGGGGGTGATACTTACCCAGTACGTCTCCCACCACCCGGGCACATTTCCGAAATGGCCGATCGGGAGTTAAACCTAACTCATGCATGGCATAAAGAATCCGCCGATGCACTGGTTTCAGCCCATCACGAACATCTGGTAGCGCCCGCCCCACAATTACGCTCATGGCATATTCTAAGTACGATTGTTGCATTTCGGTATGCAACTCCGTGGGTACGATTCTGGCTTCTGCCCCGGAGAGGTTTAACTGCTGAATCATGAAATTGAGGAGGAATAAATGGGTATATCTTCAGAGCAACAATTTACACCATCTGTGGAACGGCTGACTGGAACTTGTTGCCCATCACCGCATTATAGTACTTGGGAACTATGGAACAACAATATTCTGCCAAAAACTATGCCGGAATTTGATCACAACGAATTTCTAGTAATAAACCATCGGGGTCATAGAAATAAATCCCCCGACCAGTAGGGCGGCTGACAGGACCATGATCGATCGGCACCTGATGTTTTTGCAAAATATCCACTGCTGCGTCAAACAACTCGGGGGCAATGTCAAAGGCGAGATGACTCACGCGGGTAAATTGTTGACTTGGATCGGCTTGGGGTGGCAATAAATCCGGCTCCCAAAATAAATCTAAAATCAGACCATCTGGCAACCGGAAGTTGGCAACTTTACCTACTGCTACTAATGCCTTTAAGGTCTCAGGAACTTCGCTCCCCAGCAATTCATGCAGACCCAGTACTTCGCCATAGAAGCAACGAGATCTAGACATATCTTGCACATTCAAGGCAATGTGATGCACCGCCCGGAGTTGTCCGGTAAGTAAAGCGCTGGTCGAATCATTAATGTGCATGGGCTTTAACCCCAATAGTTTTTGACAGATAATCGATGAAGCCAGAAACCGATCGCATAGACCAAAAAACCGCCTCCTACGCCTGTAATTGCACCCACTACACCCCGGACTGCTAGACTTTCCCGAGGCTGCCCTAACTTCATACCAGTCCTAATATCCAACAGTGTTGCCATGATTGTAACGATAACAATCAAAGTAGTGATAGTAAATCGATAGGTCAATGACAGGGTGTCGGGTCGGTGTTGGGGCTGAGCTTGGGCAAATCCCCAAGCAATCCACAGAGCCGTCGCGATTAAACCGGCCACCCCGCAGCCATGTTGTAGAAGTTCATACAGCGGCCAGCGGCCAGTTGATACTCGCAGAAATTCGTAGTGACGTACAAACCAAGCATCATTGTGGGTAAAAGCATCCCAAATGATGTGCGTCAGGGAGCCAATGACGATCGACACTATGGCCATCCATGTTGGTGGCATCCGGGGCTGTGGCAAACAAGACCCTAGATAGGGCGGCAGCAGAGCAATAAATGGCGTGGCGATTATCCAGCGGATGACGAGCAGGAATAAAATTGCGTAAGGTAAGTCGATGGTGAAAATGCCCCGTAAGGTATGTCCACCCTCCGGAATTAGTGGAATGAACAGATCTAAATCGGGCATTATCGCCCCAATACACAGAGATGCTAGATCTAGGTGTCGTCGATAGGCATACCAAATAGGCGCAATGGCGATCGGATGAGCAAGAGTAAAAGGCATCGTTACCTAAATTTAAACAGCATCAGCAACAGATTTTTGTTGCTGTAGATAGTCAAAGACTGATTTATCGCCAATATCGGGCGGAATCGGTTGCACTGCTTTCCGATAGACAAACACTAGAAATAGACCCGCCCACAGGGTCAACAAAACTTGTTCTACAGAGGGTGGTAAGAACGAAAACAAATGACCCAGTAACAAGACTGGAATCAAGGGGGTGAGAAATTTGGTTTCTAGGCGATTGAAGCAAAAAGCTTCTTTAAAGAAAATACCGGTGAGGGCGGCAAAGATAAAACCAACGCCCAATATCGATAGCGGGTGAGAGTAAATAAATAAACTCAATGGTTCTGGGCTGTAAATCGTAAAAATAGCGGCGGCTACCGTGCCAATTAACCAAAACAGTTGCAGCAAGCGGTGTAACGCCGCCATATAAATATGGATGTTCCAGAGGCTCAAGCCTAGACCGGCACTGAACAGGAAAAAAAGCGGGGTTAGGAGAGGAAGTAATGAGGGATTGTGATTGGCCATGAATAACACCGCCACCCCGATCGCCCAACTGCCACCGGCAATCGCTAAACCAATTCGATACAGAATGACTTCCTGTCGATCGCTATCGGTAATGGTAAATTCACCAAATTGACCTTGATAAATGGGGTTGATTAAAGTATCCATTGGCACTATCTCTTGGAAAATTACTGGTAGGTGAAGAAGGCCATCACGATTTCATTATAATGTGTGCTACATCAATAATCTCAAAATCTTCCATGATTTTGATGTGATTTTCAGTCAATAACAGGTCTCAAGGTCTCAATATAATGCGATTACATTTTGTCACTAGCATCTTGATTTTGATTAGATCGAATTGAAGATTTGGTTAGTGCTATAAACACTGTTACCAAGTAGTTTAATGAATTCAATGTAGTGTGTGGGATAACCACTTTAACAGATTTAACAGAGAGTGGAATTAAGCTTAGCTAGCAAGGCATCTAGCGAAATTAAAGAATTGTTACACAGGGGCTGATCACACATCTCACTTTTTCTTACTGACAAAATTAGTGAAATTAGATATTACTAGTATTAGTAAATTAAAAACTTTGTTTTCGTCATCATATTTTTGGG
>JAGVCD010000309.1 GCA_020059425.1 Chamaesiphon sp.
ACACTAGGATTGGGAACTTCCACAAAATTGTAAATGTAGCCAGCGCCAGTGAGCGTAGTATTAGCTTTAGGTAGAAGTCTGCTCTGCCAAGTTTGCCAATTACTAACCTTCTCGGCAGTGATTAACCATAAGCGGGTTGTCGGCACGGCATCATTAGCTGGGGGCAAGATCCGAATACAAAACCGCAAGGCATCCATCCGAGCGATCATTTCTCCAGCCAGTACCTCATCCAATCCGTTGAAACCGAAGAGATTTTTTAGTGAATTGGTGACGTAATCAGATCGATCGAGATCGGCATAGTTAACAAAATTGGTACTATTGACAGTCTCAAAAAAGGGGCCAAACTCACCATCACAGCCATTCCGGGAAATAACTTCACCAGCGGTGACACGGGGATGCTGCGGATGATAACCCAATTCACTATCCATCATTGGAAAAGCGGTGGGGGCATTAAAAGCAGCAAAGGTGCGCGAAGTATCGGGGGCGGCGGCTGGCCAAAAAGAATTCAGGGCGGCGCAGAGTTTAGAATCTTCGGGGAAAGGACTACCCAAACCGTAAGCCGCGTAAAATGGACCAGTGCGATCGCGATGTTCCGAAATATCCCACCCTGGCGCAAACACATCCGCCGCCGTATCGGGCAACCAACTCAGCGGAAAACTAGTAGCAGGTGAGCTCCGAAAAGCATTGCCCATTGAGGCACTACCCACAACTGCCGAAGCCGTGAAGTTAGCGGCTTCACTGCGTGTAAAAGCCTTTTGATTGGGAGTGGTGGGGTTGGGCAAAGTGGGATTGGGAATGCGCTCACTGGGGATGCGGGTATTAGTCCGACCACTGAAGCGACCATCACTGAGCGGTGATGGACCACCTTGGGCAAAATGTACATTGGGAGCGGCGAGGCCGATCGGACGACGAGCAATTCTTTCTAACCACTGCTGGATTTCTACTTGATCAACTTTGGGGAAGAAATCCACGGCGGTGACTAAAGAATATGCTGCCAAAATCGGTAAGGATAGACCAGTAATTTGTAATCCGATCGCTCCATCACAAGTATCATCCAAGAAGTGCGCTGCTTCATAGTTACCGGCATTCAATTTTTGGACATACTGCGCTTCCGGCAGATTCATCAGATCGGTAACGGTGGAGTTACTGGCCTGCGTTTTTACTTCATGGCGAATATTGGCATATTCGGGAGCCGATCGACCGTTGGGAGCAGGTAATTCCAGGGAAGTGGCAAAGCGGTTATTAGGATTTGCTGGTGGTACCTTAAACCGGGCAATTTCATCTTTATTACCCACTTTTTGGGTAGCGGTTCTAACCATCGTGGGATGGGCATGGGGCACCACTAAAATACTGGCTCCCTGCTTCTCGATTTTTACCAAATCGGCAGTGTCTTGGGAATCTCGCTTGAAGGGTGGGGAGTTGATGTTGAAAATAGCTAAAGGTGGCACAAAACCAGGGTTGTCGGCCACATTGGTGTGAATGCGTCGTAGTTTTTCGCTAATGTGGTAGGCCACTAAATCACAAGTACTGATGTCGATCGGTATATCTTGATCGACCCACAGACATTCCTTTCCGGCGAAGAGTTTGTGGACAGGAAAAGTAAACACGAGTTGTCGATCCAGATCGACGGTGCGCAACACGGCATCAGCGCGGGAGGGATTGCGATATTCGGCAATAAAGGCCGCATAGCGGGCGGGCAATACGGCAAATCCGCGATCGCCTGTTTGGGGGGTAGATGTAAAACTGCGACTGGCCGCTACATAACGATAGGCTTCGTTGCCTACTCGAGCTACACCCACTCGAGAATAGGCCAAGTCGGCGTGTTTACCGTGGGGCGATCGGAGGGTATGCCGATATTGGTAAGCAGCGACGACAATAACGGGGTTAGTAAAGGAGGATAAAGTGCGGCGAGCCAGACTATAGATATAGTTCTCGATTGTATCTAGTTCGGCGATGGTGGGATAGGCTTGAGGATTACTGCTGGGCCTGCCATCGCTAGTAGGATGAATGTCGGCGCTGGCCAGGGCATGGTAGAGCAAGCTTTTAGCGGGGGAGCCGGGTTCTACGGCACGAATGCCAGCGGTGGTGAAGGCTTCAAATCCGGGTAGGTCGCGTTTGATGCTACCGAGCGATCGAGCGAGTTCGGTGGCTAAATCGGCGGCGGTAATATCAAAGCCATGTTTGGTAAATAAATCTTTCCAGCCTAAGGGAGCCAGTCGTTGGAGAACCAGTTTTACTTCATCGATTAGGGCCATTTTAATTGCGCTCCGTTATGAAAGTTGTTATTCAGTTTTTCGCGATGGCTGAATGGGCAAAACTCTCATAACGCGGTGGGGAGACAAATTCAAAATTGGTTTTCGTCTGCGACAGGGGTTAGTGTGATGTTCGGCTGTGATTCAGCGCTGGCGGGGTGTTGATTCTTAATGAGTTGAGAATAGCATTTGTTTTTGGGTGGGGCAGTAAGAAAAAGTATGTTTTTAGATTTAGTGGTGAAATGCGGGGGAGGTATGACGGAACCGAAATTACAGTTAGGCGCAAAATTTCGATCTAAAACAGGTGAACTTGAGTAAAACTAAAGTATTCTCCATAATTGCAATGCTTGGACAGCGGAAACCCTCTGGGGCGACGATGTAAATACCCCTGTCTGGCCTACTCTGGCTCCAGTGGTGATGATGTTACAATTCCCAGGGGTAGAGTTCTAAGTCTGGCAATCTACCACGGGAGATCCGGAAGAGCCTCACATTTTCGACAAGGAGTCCCGGTGATTGTGCTTTCTGCCAGAATCAACCATGCTCCTTTTTCGATTTTGCTAACGTTGAGAACTCGAACATCTGGCAAGTCTAGTGGGATCTGAAGATTGTTATCCATCGCTCAGG
>JAGVCD010000002.1 GCA_020059425.1 Chamaesiphon sp.
ATGGTATCGGAGATCTGGTCACAGATTTTGTCAGGATGTCCTTCTGTGACTGATTCTGAAGTAAATAAGTAGCGACGAGACAAGTAATAATCCTCCTTGAATATAGAACCGACTGCGGTCAGTAGAATACAGCTGCAACTTACAAATATTTGTGAAGAAGACTTGATGTAATCTCAACCACTACCAACTTTGTAAATCACTCTAACAGTTAATGGGACTGGCTACGTTAAGAAAATGATTAGATCTACTGGCCAGCCAAAATCTGAGCGGCAGCAGCTACTCCCGACTGTTTGGCCGGATGCCCTAATTCGGCTAGGGTGCCTTCTAAGGCCGCTAAAGCCGTAAGGATATCTCGATCGCACACAAAGCCCAAATGTCCAATTCGGAAGACTTGACCCTTGAGGTGATCTTGGCCGCCAGCCATTACAATGTCGTATTTTTTCTTCATGACGCTGCGAATTTGTTCGGCATCGCTGGTGGCTACGGCGGTGATCGCCGGACTACCGTGACCTTCAGGAGCGTATAGTTCTAAGCCCATCGCTTGAATGGCCGCTCTGGTGGCAGCGCGATGGCGATGATGGCGGGCGAAGATGTTTTCTAGTCCTTCCTTCTTCATCATATTCAGCGCGGCTTGCAGTGCAAAAATCAGATTTACGGGTGGCGTAAAAGGAGTGGTGTCTTTGGCGGCATCTTTTTTATATTTGCCCAGATCCATATAGAATTTGGGAATCTTGGCAGTTTCGTAAGCAGCCCAGGCTTTGGCGCTGACGGCCACAAAGCCTAAACCAGGCGGAATCATAAAGCCTTTTTGTGAGCCAGAACAGACGACATCCAACCCCCACTCATCGATCGGCACACTGGTGGCACCTAAGCTGGTGACAGCATCCACAATCATCAAGGCTCCATGGGCTTTGACGTGTTTATTAATGGTTTCCAGGTCGTTAATTACGCCGGTGGAAGTTTCACTGTGGGTGATCACTACGCCTTTAATTTGCTTTTGGCCATCAGCCTCTAGGGCATTTTTGACATCATCTGGGTTTAAGGGTTGCCCCCAGGGAGCGGTAACTTCGACCACATCGAGACCAAAGGCTTTAGCCACGATCGCCCAACGCTCGCCAAATTTACCGTTGTGTAAAACCAGGACTCGATCGCCGGGGCTAAAGAAGTTGATGATTCCGGCTTCCATCGCGCCTGTACCAGAAGCCGTCAGCATCAAAACATCGTTGGTGGTTTGGTGCAGCCATTTGAGATTGGCCGTCACCTCCGACATGATTTGACTGAATTCACCGCTGCGATGGCCGATCGGGTGTTTAGCCAGAGCTAACAAAACATTCTCTGGTACCGGGGTGGGACCAGGAATCATCAACATTAATTTATTTTCCATGATGCTTTTCTTTAATTCTCTAAGTAATTTCGGAGTGAATTTAGCTAGCGGCCACGCTTAGACAGGATATTCTAACCTGGATTGCTCGGTTTTAGACTGAGGATGACCCATAGAGGGTGGCGATCGCTTGGGTCGGATCGGGTTGTTTGATTAAAGATTCACCGACCAAAACGGCACGAGCACCAGCAGCGGTGACAGTTTGCAAATCAGCGGGTTGATGAATGCCCGACTCGCTGACCACTAAAATCTGTCGATCGATCAATTGCTGACCATATTTGCTCATTAAATTTTGGGTAGTTTGTAAGTCCACCTCAAAGTTAGTGAGATTGCGGTTATTAATCCCAATCAAATTCACTCCTTCTAAGGCCAGCACCCGCTCTAATTCCTCAGCAGTATGGACTTCAACCAGCGCCGTCATCCCCAGCGCCTTAATGATTTTCAGAAAATACTGCAAATCGCCATCGGGTAAAATCGCGGCAATGAGCAGCACGGCATCGGCTCCGTGCTTGCGTCCCAGATAAATCTGGTAGGGATAGATCACGAACTCTTTACAGAGCAAGGGTAAATCTACCGCCGATCGCACCAGCGACAAGTTCTCGAAGCTACCTTGAAAGAACTTGCTGTCCGTCAAAACCGACAAACAACTTGCTCCGCCCTGCTGATAGGCTTGAGCGATAGCGATCGGATCGAAGTCTGGTCGAATCACTCCCTTGCTGGGCGAGGCTTTTTTGACCTCGGCAATCAGGGCTGGCTGTAACTTACTGGTGTTTAACGCTGCCCAGAAATCGCGGGGTGGTGGCGCGGCGGCCAGTTGTTGGCGCAGATCGGCGAGGGGCAACTTTTCTCGCCAACGGGCAACTTCTCGTTCCTTTTGCCAAACAATCTCTTCCAGGATGTGCCGGGGTTTATTGTCCGGCACGGCAATCTGGAATTCCAAGTTGCTGATATTGACCGATAAACCGGGCTGAATGCGACGGATTTCCATAGAAACTAATGGGCAAAGGCCGCTTTTTTGAAGGCATCATCCAACACTTCGGACAGGGTGGGATGAGCGTGAGTAATCTGGGCTAATTCTTTGATGGACTGGCGGGCGGCGATCGCATTGGCCGCCTCTTGAATTAAGTCGGAAGCATGGAGACCAATAATATGGGTACCCAACAACTCACCAGTATCCGTGCGATAGACGACCTTAGCCATGCCGTCTGCTTCTCCTTCAGCGATCGCCTTGGAGTTACCTTTGAAGTAGCTCTTGGATGTGGCTACCGTAAATCCCTGGGCGGTGCCCTGTTCCTTCGCTTGGGCTTCGGTCAACCCGACAAAGCTAATTTCGGGGTGGGTAAAGGCGGCGGCGGGAATGCTTTGATAATCCACAGTGCGGGGTTTGCCGCAGATATTATCGACTACTACCATGCCTTGGGTCGCGGCGGTATGTGCCAGCATCATTTTGCCAGTAGCATCGCCGATCGCCCAGGTGTTAGCCACCGGCTGACCACCAATGAGCACTTGCATCCGATCGTTCACCGGAATAAAG